>DASPOR010000030.1 GCA_035625915.1 Alphaproteobacteria bacterium
CGAAGTCCCCTTCGACGAGGCAACCTTCGCCGCATACGATCGGTCGGCGCACGAAGAGGCCGGCGATGGCCGGATGCGGCTGCACATAGGCTTCCGTCGTCGGCTTGAACCGCAAGTCGGCCAATTCGATGATCCGGCCCATGCGGAACACGTTCGAAGCATCCGTCGCCCCCTGGAAGAGGAGCTTGAAATCCGGGTCGGCGAACAACTGGCGGCACGAGGTGGGGTCGAGATGAATTTCGTAAAACCCATCGATGGGCGGCACGCCATTGTTGCGCAGTTGTGCGACGGCATCGAACGCCATCGAGAGCGAGAAGAGGTCCGTATTGGCGAGGGCTGCCGTGGTGAGCCGCCCGTTCGGACGGATGATGCGCGGCGCGAAGGTGCTAACGACGGTATTTCCCGCCGCACCGTCCGCGACCGTCACGTTGCTCGCGAAGGTCAGGGTGCCGCTGATGCCGCCGGCGATTGCCGCCGAAGACACGTTCGCGGCGTCTGCCGTTGCACCGATGAGGGAATAGACGTCGCCGCCCACGGTGACGCTCATGGGGTTCGTTGTACTGACTGCGACCATCTGGCCGTTCACCATGACGGCCGTGAAGCCGCGAATGTCGTCGACATGGATCGTCGCGGCCGCGGCACCGAGCGTCGCCAGGACGCGGGTATTTCCGCCGAGATAGGCATTGAAGAGGGTGTTTCGCGCGATCCGGTCGACCGATTGCTTCGACTGGATGCCGTTCGTCTTCGCATTCTGGAGGAACTGGCCGGCAAGCCCGACCCTGTCGGCCACGATGTTGAGGTCGATCGTGTCGCCATACTGGTTGATGGCGATGGTGTATTGCTCGACCGTCCAGCTCGCCGGCGTGAGACCGTTATCGAGGTTCGTGTTCGCACCTGGGTTCATCGGTACGGTGACGGGCGTCTTGAGGCCCGGGCGCGTCTTGGTGATCGTCTCGCCGATGCGGTTCGGAAAAGGCTCCCGGCGCGCCACGTCGCGATAGCCAAGCACGGACGTGATGGCGTCCTGGAACTCGCGCTCGAGGAAGTTCTGCTGAATGATCGGCTGCAACTGAGACGGAAAATTCTGAATGCCCATGTCGGGGCTCCTTCACCTGGTTGAGGATGAAGCCCCTGGGCGTCGGGCCCCGGTGGGCGGGTAAGCGTGCGATCATGGCCGGGCCGGCCGAAGGCCGAGACCCCGCCATCCACGTCTTTCAACGATTGGGCAGAAGTACGTGGATGCCCGGGTCTGACCCCCGGATCGAAGTCCGGGGGCGGGCATGACAAATGGTGATGAATTTCCTCACCCGAAAACACCCCATAACTGTCATGGCCGGGCCGGCCAAAGGCCGAGACCCGGCCATCCACGTCTTTCAACGATTGGGCAGAAGTACGTGGATGCCCGGGTCAAGCCCGGGCATGACGATTGGAGAGGTCGATATCATTTGTCGGACACTACGCGTCATCGTGCTACGAATCTGAAATTCGCTCCCGGCCTCGCCCCCAAATGAGGCGATTTCGGATTGGCCACGCTAGCGAAGGACTTGCTTCGGCGCCTCAAAGTCAGCGTCGCTCACCGCACCGGCCGAGGGAGCGGCCTCGGCGTCTTTCAGCCTGTTGGGATGCAGTTCGCCGGCGGCCTCAAGGACCGGATACGCCACCGAACAGATATGAGAGTGGATGCGCTTCAGATCGCGCAGGATGTCGAGGTGGAGCGAGCTTGTTTCAATGCTTTCCGGCTTGCCTTCGCGCAGGCGACCGAGATGACTTTCGGCGGCCGCCAACTCTTCGGCGCGAAGTTGCGTTTTCTCGGCAATGAGCTGCCGAGCGATCTTCACGTCCCCTGAGATGAATACGGTGAAAGCGAGCTTGAGATTCTCGAGAACGCGCAGATGGAACGCCTCGAGCTCCTTCGCACCCTCGCGCGAAAAGGCAAGCTTTCCCTTGATTTTCTTTGCGGCGAGTTCCATCAGGTTCCTGTCGATGATGTCGCCGATATGCTCGAGATTGATGGAAAAAGCGATGATCTCCATCGCCCGTGGCCCTTCGCGGTCGCTCAGGCTTTCGCGGGTAACCTTCGTGACATAGAGCTTGATCGATTCGTCGAGCCGATCCACGGCATTGTCCATGCGGCTGATCTCGGCGACGAGCTTGCGGTCGTCGGTCATGAGCGCGGTCATGGTTCGACGCAACATGGTCTCGACGATATCGCCCATGTGGAGAACTTCGCGGGCAGCGCAGGCGAGCGCCACCGACGGCGTGCTAATTGCGGACTCGTCGAGGTAAAGCGGGTTCGAAAGGTCGGCACGCTTCTTTTTCTCCGGCAGCAGCCGTACCAGCAGCTGCCCGAAGCGGTCGAGGAACGTCATGAAAGCGATGGCGAGCACGACGTTGAAGGCCGTGTGAAAGCCCGCCACCATTTCCGTTGGCGAGAGATCCAGTCGCGTCAGCAAGTCCGCGATCGGCTGTAGAAACGGCAATACGATCACGCAGCCGACGATGCGGTTGATCATGTTGCCGACTGGCAGCCGACGGCTAGCTGGATTGGCGGCGTCGCCCGACTCGATGAGCGGATTTATCGCACTCCCGAGATTGGCGCCGATGACAAGCGCTACGGCTCCGGCCGGGCTCACGAAGTGCGAGTACGCGAGCGACATGACCAGCAACACGACCGCCACGCTTGAATGTGCCGCCCACGTCAGGATTGCCGCAATGAGGACGCACAAGAGGGGCTGTCCGGCAATGATCATCAGAAGGCTCCTGACCGCTGGGGCATTATCGGCAGGCGCCAATGTGTCGAGGAGGATATGCAAGGCGAGCAGCATCAGGCCAAGCCCAACCGCCACGCGGCCCAAGTCGCGGATCCGGGTCCGGGCGCCCTTTCTGAATGCGACAAGCCCGACGATCAGAAGAGCGGGTGCGAGGGCCGAGACGTTGAACGAGAGGACCTGCACGATAAGCGTGGTGCCCACGTTGGCGCCGAGCATGACGGCCAATGCCGGCACCAACGCCACCATGTCCCCAGCCGCAAACGATGCCATCATGAGGCCGGTCGCCGTGCTGCTCTGCAATAGCGCCGTCACGCCAATGCCGGCCATGAACGCGAGGAAGCGATTTCGAAGAGCTGAACTAAGGATGCGCCTTAGATCCGAGCCAAATGCCCGCACGATTCCGCTGTGGACCATGTGAAGTCCCCACAGCAGAAGTGCAACACCGCCCATAAGATCGAGTAGAACGATGTTCCCCAAAGGCCTGCCCTCCTCCCGGGCGATGCGACGTGGCCAGAGGTTCCGCTCGTGGCCGCCGTGACGACTTTCAGAACGCGCGACCGGCCGCAAAACGGACAAATAATCCAACTGCGGCTCCATTCAAGTAATAATTTGAGCGAGGACGAAGTATAGGTGACTGCCCTGCCCTCCTCCCGCGCGCCGACACTTTATATATATGACTCGACGCTCTCCCTATCTCCTCCCGATCAGGCGCTTCTTGCGGGCATCGACCTCGAGTTGGGTCGCTTTCATGGCGTCGAAGGGCTGGCCGTCGGCGGGCCTGGGTGCGGTGGCAATCCCGCTCGTCCCATTCGCCCCATGTGCCGACGTGAAGAGGTAGAGCTTTTCCTTCTTGAGCTGAGCCACCAGTTCCTCCGCCCCCTTGACGGCACCGTCGGCCTCGAGCGTCACTTTCGATAGATCGGCGAGCTTCAGCCCGTCGAGATCGATCATGCCCGCTTTGACGGCGGCGATGGCAAGCTCCGCGCGGACGATCCGCTCGCCGGCCGCTTTGCGAACGGAATCGATTTTCGCGTTTGCCTCTTCATCGGCTTTTCTGATGCGGGCGTCCGCTTCTTCCCTCGCTTTGGTCGTCGCGTCCTCGGCGGCCTTGCGCGCGGTCTCGTGACCTTGGGCGCGTTGGCGCCAGGTCTTGTTCTCCTCGCGCAACTCATGGACATATTCGGGCGAGAATGTTTTGGAGCTGCTGGCCGAGGCACCGCTCGATCCGCCGTCGGGCGCGCGGGCGATGCTGGAGAAAAAAGTGCCATTGGACAATGCACGAACCATGGGCTTCGTATCCTCCCTCTCGAATTGACCCGCATCGACGGGTCTCGTCACGCCTCGACAGGCGCCTCCGCCGGACTCTCAGTGCTCGGCCGGTCGAACGAAACCGGCCGGTCCCTGC
>DASPOR010000031.1 GCA_035625915.1 Alphaproteobacteria bacterium
GAAGAAATTTCCGATGTAAAAGGTGACGGCTCCCGCGAGGGCGAGAAAAACGACGAGGAATACATAGGCGAGCGGGGTCGTGAAATAGGCGGCGAATTCGCGCCGAAAGACCACAAGCGTATTGCGCATTCTGCCTCCCGAGCTTCTGGCGTCACCGGTGTGCAGGCTATTCCTGTCCCGCTGTGATCACTCGGAACACCTCATCGAGCTGGCCGTGCTCGACATGGATTTCCTCGACCGTCCAACCACGCTCGTGGATGAAGCGGCTCACTTCTGCAACCATCGGCCGGCCGTCCTTTGAGTAGAGTCGCAGGTCGACGATCGAATCGCACACCGCGATCTCGTCGATGCCGCCAACACCGGGCAAGCCGGCAAGCCCCGCACGGGCCTCGTGCGCGACGATTCCGCGCAGCCGCAGTGCGACCGCGTTGTGACGGCGAGAGCGCCCTTCGAGCTCGCCCGGCGTTGAGTCGGCGACGACACGGCCGCCCGCTATCACGATCGCACGCGTGCACACCGCCGCCACTTCCTCGAGGATATGGGTCGAGATGACGATCGTCTTGCGCGGCGCCATCTCCGTAATCAGCGTGCGCACCTCGTGCTTCTGGTTGGGATCGAGGCCGTCGGTCGGCTCGTCGAGGATAAGAACTTCCGGATCGTGAAGAAGTGCTTGGGCAAGCCCTACGCGCCGCTTATAACCCTTCGAGAGGGTGTCGATCGGCCGATCGAAGACGCTGCCGATTTGCGTGCGATCGGCGGCTACCGAGATGCGCCGCTTCGCTTCCGCGCCCGAGAAACCGCGCGCTGCAGCGATGAAGCGAAGGAAGCTTGCGGGCGTCATGTCCGCGTAAAGCGGGGCCCCCTCGGGGAGGTAGCCAATTCGCTTCTTGGCCTCGATCGGCTGCTCGGCCACGTCGAATCCGCAAACCTTTGCACGGCCGCTCGTCGGTGGAAGAAATCCGACGATCGTCCTCATCGTGGTCGATTTGCCGGCACCGTTTGGCCCAAGGAATCCAAGCACCTCGCCCGGTCGAACGGTAAAGCTCACATTGTCGACGGCCTTGATCGGCCCGAAATGCTTGGAAAGGGACTCGACTTCGATCATGGACAAAACCGCGGTTTCGACACAAACCTGTTCTCGGCTGGCTTCTTACGGCCGCCGAATACGAAAAACGCCTTCGTGGCGGCAAAGCACCGCCGGCCCCTCGAAATCGTTCCCAACGCCCATATAGGCAATCGCGGCTGCAAGATAAAGGGGGATGTTCTCAATCCCGAATGCGCCTGATGCTGCCCAGCCCCGGCTCAGGGGCAAGCCCAGCGCCTTGTTCGACGGGAAAAGCGACGTCAGCGCGCGATCTTCCGCGGCTCCGGCTCGTCGCGGACCTCAGGGAAGTTCACGGTGTCGACTCCAAGGCTTTCCGGCGTGACGGGCACTTCCTCCGCCGTCGGGGCGACGGTGCGCCGCCGGCCAAAGCTCAGGTTCTGGAGCCGGTCGAGATAAATATAGATCACGGGCGTGAGGTAGAGAGTCAAAAGCTGGGACACCATCAACCCGCCCACGACCGCGAGGCCAAGGGGGCGCCGCGCCTCGGAGCCGGCCCCGAACCCGAGCGCAATCGGCAAGGTGCCCATGAGGGCGGCCATCGTCGTCATCATGATCGGGCGAAAGCGGATGAGCGAGGCTTGATAGATCGCCTCGAGTGGGGTCATACCTTCCTGGCGCTGTCTCTCGAGGGCGAAGTCGATCATCATGATCGCGTTCTTCTTGACGATACCGACGAGCATGATGATGCCGACAAAGGCGTAAAGGCTGAGGGTCACGTTGAAAAGCATCAGAGTTAAGAGCGCACCGACCGCGGCCGACGGCAAACCCGAAAGAATCGTCAGAGGATGGATGAAGCTTTCGTAGAGCACGCCAAGGACGATATAGACGACGACCACCGCCATCAGAAGGAGGATGCCGAGGCCCTGCAACGAGGATTGGAACGCTTGCGCCGTCCCTTGGAAGGTGGTGCTCATCGCCGCCGGTATGTTGATCTGACGCTCGATTGCCCGGATGCGTTGCACGGCAGCCCCGAGCGAGAAATTCGGCGCAAGATTGAACGACACCGTCACCGACGGAAGCTGACCAAGATGATTGATCGTGAGGGGTCCGACGCCTCGACCGATACTGGCCACGGTATTGAGCGGAATAAGCGGACCGTTCGCCGAGCGAATATAGAGGCGCGAAAGCGCATCGGGATCGCGCTGGTATTGGTCCAGCAACTCGAGAATGACCTCGTATTGATCGAGGGAGGTGTAAATCGTCGATACCTGCTCCGAGCTGAATGCAGCACCCAGCGCATCTTCGACTTGTTGCGCGGTCACGCCGAGCGTTGTCGCCTTGTTGCGATCGACATTGACCACGAGTTGGGGACCGTTGTTTTGCATGTCGCTGTTGACATCGATGAAGCCCGGCTCCTTTCGCAGCGCCTCGATCAACGTATTGGCGGTCGAAAAGAGCTCAGGCAAGTCGATGTCCTGCAACACGTATTGATATTGGGCCTTCGTCAATTGCCCGCCGATGTTGAGACTCGGCGGATTTTGTATGTAGACCTTGAGTCCCGGAATTGATGAAAGCTTGCGGCGTAGCTCCTGCGCAATCTGGTCTGCATTAAGTTCGCGCTCGGCGCGCGGCTTGAGCCTCACGAAGATGGTGCCGGAGTTGACCGTCGGCCGCGGCCCGCCCGCACCGACGGATGACATGGCTCTCGCGACGTTGGGATCGGCGCGCACGATCTCGGCGGCCTTTTGCTGATTTCGCACCATGAAGTCGAAAGACGCGTCATCGGGCCCTTCGGTGAACGCGATCAGCTGGTCGGTATCCACGCTTGGCAGGAAGTCCTTCGGAATCTTGACGAACAGATAGCCGGTGGCGGCCAGCGTGGCGAAAAACACCACAATCATGAGCGGCTTCCAATCGAGACACCACTTGAGCGTCCGGCCGTAGCCGTCGATTGCCGCCTTGAATGCGCGTTCGGTGAGCTGAAAGAGCGCGTTGTGTTTCTCTGCGTCGTGCGCGTGGATGAATCGGCTGCACATCATGGGCGTCAGTGTCAGCGAAACAATGCCCGACACCGCAATCGCCGCACAGATCGTGACCGCGAACTCATGGAGGAGCCGCCCGACGATTCCGCCCATGAACAGCACGGGAATGAATACCGCCGCGAGGGAGATCGTCATCGACATGATCGTGAAGCCGATTTCCCTCGAACCCTTGAGGGCGGCCTCGAACGGGCGCTCGCCCCCCTCGATGTGCCGCACGATGTTCTCGAGCATGACAATTGCGTCATCGACGACGAAGCCGACCGAAAGGGTCAGCGCCAGGAGCGAGAGGTTGTCGAGGCTGTAGCCAAGCAGGAACATCACCGCGAAGGTGCCGATCACCGAGATCGGCAAGGCCAGAGACGGGATGATGGTGGCGGAAAGGTTCCGCAGGAACAGGAAGATCACCATCACGACGAGTGCGGCCGCGAGCAGCAGGGTGAACTGCACATCCTCGACCGAGGCGCGGATCGACTGAGAGCGGTCGTAGAGGACATTCAGATGGATCGCCGCCGGCAGATGCGCCTCGAAGGCCGGCAGAACGGCCATCAGCGCATCCACAACCGCAATCGTATTCGTGCCGGGCTGACGCTGGATGGCAAGGACCACGGCACGAGTGCCGTTGAACCAGCTCGCCACCTTCGTGTTCTCCACGCTGTCGATGACCCGGCCGAGGTCGCCGAAGCGGATTGGCGCGCCATTGCGGTACATGGCGATCTGATCCATGAACGCCGCAGCACTCAGCAGCTGGCCATTCGCCTGGATGGTCAGCGACTTGTTCGGCCCATCGATCGTACCGACAGGCTCATTGACGTTAGCGCTCTCGACGACCTTCAACACCTCGTCGAGCCCGATATTGCGCGAGGACAGCGCATCGGGATCGACCTGAACCCGGACGGCATATTTTTGCGAGCCGTAGACGTTCACTTGCGCCACCCCGCTTACCGTCGACAGACGCTGGGCGAGAATCGTCTCCGCATATTTGTCGACTTCGGAAAGCGGCAGCGTGGGCGAGCTGAGTGCCAGGTAAAGGATTGGAAAATCGGCCGGGTTCACCTTGCGGAAAGTGGGCGGGCTCGGCAAATTGGCCGGCAAGAGTTTCGCAGCACCCGTGATTGCCGCTTGCACGTCCTGGGCGGCCGCATCGATGTTGCGATCGAGTGCGAATTGCAGGGTTACTTTGGTCTGGCCGAGAGCGCTCGTCGAGTTCATCGAGTCGAGGCCGGCGATCGTCGAAAACTGGCCCTCGAGCGGGGTTGCCACCGAGGAAGCCATGGTTTCTGCACTCGCGCCCGGAAGCTGCACCGTCACCGAGATCGTCGGGAAATCGACCGTCGGGAGTTCGTTGACGGGTAGGCTGCGATAGGCCACGAGTCCGAACACGATGGCGCCCACCATGATCAATGTGGTCGCAATCGGCTTTCGGATGCAGGTCTCGGGAAGGTTCATGGCCGCCGCGCTGTCCCCTCAAGCAGCATTTCGGATTTCGACGGCCGCACCGGGGAAGAGCCGAAGCTGTCCGTCGGTCACGACTTGCTCGCCGGCCTCGAGCCCTTTTTGAATGACCGACTTGGCATCGACGGTCGGCCCAACTTCCACCGGACGTTGCTCGACCGTCTTGTCAGCCTTGACCACATACACATAGGTGCCCTTCTGGCCAGTCTGGACCGCTTGCGACGGCACAACAAGCGCGGCCGAGAGCGTTGCCAGGGTCATCTTGACCTGGACGAACTGTCCGGGCACCAGCCGATCGTCAAGATTGGGGAATGTCGCCTTGAGCTGAATGGTGCCGGTTGTGACATCGACCTGGTTATTGATGAAGGTTATTTCGCCTCGGGCCGGCGGGCCGGGATCGCCGGGGATTGTGACGTCGACGTAAAGCTTCCCGCTCGCCATCCGGCCTCTTACGTCCGCGATGCTCTGCTCGGGTATCGTGAAGGAGACATAGATCGGCCGAGTCTGGTTGATCATGACCAGGGCGACAGTGTCGTTTGCCTTCACGAGGTTGCCCACGTTGACGAGAATGTTGCCAGTGCGGCCGTCGATCGGCGAGCGGATCTGGCAATATTCGAGGCTGAGCTTGGCTTGGTCGATCGCGGCCTCGTCGGCCAGGACACTTGCGTGGGCGACATCGGCGGTTGCGCGTGCCTGCTCATATTGTTGCTGGGGTGCGAAATCCTTTTGGGCAAGTTCGGCGAAGCGCTTGAGATCGAGATCGGCGCGCAGGGCCTGAGCCTTGTCGCTCTCGAGGGTCGCTTGCGCCTTCTGAAGTGCCGCCTCGAAGGGACGCGGGTCGATTTGAAAGAGAAGATCGCCTTTATGGACGTATTGACCTTCCACGAACCCTGCTTTGAAGATCTGGCCGTCAACGAGCGATTTCACGGAGACAGTCGTATATTGCTGAACGCTTCCGACCGTCCCGAGCTGCACGGGCACTGCTTCCTGAGATACTTGTGCGACCATGACAGGGGCCGGAGGTGCGGTTCGCGTTGCGGACTGGGCGCTGTGCGCCGCCAACTTGGCCGGCGCGTAGACAAAATAATAATAATACCCGCCCGCGGCCAGGGCCGCAGCCATCATCCCGAATACGATAAACTTCCTCGCCTTCATCTCCTCGTTTTCCGCAGAAATGCAATGGTTCCGGACGGCGGCCTAATATATGCCAGGAACTCTTAAATCGGAATTGTAACTATTCCAGCCTGTTTCTCGGCGGCGCGCGTCCGGTTTTGGTACGCCTGAAGACGCGAAATCCGGCGCGCGTCAAGGATTTGCGACACTCCGCTCCATCCAGCCCCGTTCCCGCGGCGGATATCGCTGTGTCCGAGCATGGCCGCGGGCGCTCGAGCTTCTCGTATATGGTGCGCTACCCTAATTTCCCTAGTTGCCGCGTGCAGGTCTCTTTGTCTAGGCTCGACGCCTCTCGTCGCTGACACCACTGTCGGGGGCCAACCAGCCTGGGGGTGCACCATGACGCGGATGACGGGCGGTCAAGCGATCGTCGAAATGCTGCGACGTAATGGTGTCGACACCATCTTCGTGCTTCCCGGCGTGCAGAACGATGCCCTGTTTGCCGCCCTTTATGACGCCAGCGAGGCCGGTGGAAAAACAGCCCTTCGTGTCATACACACTCGCCACGAGCAGGCGGCCGCCTATATGGCGTTCGGCTATGCCCGCGCAAGCGGCAAGTGCGGCGCCTATGCCGTGGTTCCAGGGCCGGGCTTTCTCAATACGACGGCCGCGCTCGCAACGGCCTACGCAACCAACGCGCCCGTGCTGTGCATCTCGGGGCAGATTGCGTCTCGAATGATCGGGCGGGGCTACGGTCAGCTCCACGAGATTCCGGATCAGCTCGCCATCTTGCGCGGCCTCACCAAATGGGCGGCACACATTTATCATCCGACCGAAACCGGAATTGCGGTCGATGAGGCATTCCGACAGATGCAGACCGGTCGCCCTCGCCCGGTCGGGCTCGAGATGCCGCCCGACGTCATGGCGCTCGAAACCGAGGTGGTCCTGCCCGAGGGTTTCATCGCACCAGCGCCGGCCACACCCGATCCCGATTTGATCGAGAAGGCGGCGGAGCGTCTCGGCAACTCGAAGAACCCCCTTATCATGGTGGGTTCGGGTGCATCAGGGGCCGCCGAGGCGCTTCTTGCGGTGGCAAGCCTGATCGAAGCGCCGGTTTTCACCAGCTATGGCGGCAAGGGGATCGTGAGCGACCGCCATTATCTTTCGCAGAATGCATTCGCGGGCCATGAGCTCTGGGGAAAGGCGGACGTGGTCCTCGGGGTCGGCAGCCGCATGGCCCATCCGCTGATGCAATGGGGCGTCGACGAGGCCCTCGATTTGATCCGCATCGATATCGACCCAACGGAAATCGCACGAATCGTCGCCCCCAGCATTGGCATCGTGGCAGACGCGCGCGCAGCACTCACGGCACTCCACGACGCCCTGCTCCGGCATAATCGCAAGCGGCCATCCCGCGAAGCCGAGCTGACGGCACTCAAGAAAAAATCCCTCCAAGAGATCGGCAAGCTGTCGCCCCAATGCCAATACCTCATGGCGATACGGCGCGAACTGCCCGATGAGGGCGTGTTCGTCGACGAATTGACCCAGGTCGGCTATGTGGCGCGCCTGGCCTACCCCACCTATCGCCCGCGCACGTTTATTCATAGCGGCTATCAGGGGACACTCGGTTTCGGCTTTCCGACGGCGCTCGGCGCCAAGATTGCGCGTCCGGAGGCACCGGTGGTTTCGATTTCGGGCGACGGCGGCTTCCTCTATAACGCCCAAGAGCTCGCCAGCGCGGCACTGCACGGCATCGACATCGTGGCGATTGTTTTCGTGGACGGCGCATTCGGAAACGTGCGGCGCATCCAGAAAGAGGATTACGGCAATCGCTTGATTGCGGTCGAGCTGCGCAATCCGGATTTCGCTCGGATGGCCGAAAGCTACGGTGTCGCGGGGATAAGCGCCTCGGGACCCGAGGGCTTGCAGCGCGAACTCAACGCCGCCCTCAAGCGACGGGGCCCGACGTTGATCGAGGTCAAAGTGGGCGAGATGCCGGATCCTTGGCCCGTGATCCTACGCCCGCGCGTTCGCGGCAAATGAAGCCAGGCAATCTCCGGCGCGCAGGCAACAAGGCGCGATAACTCAATTCGAACCGGCCATCATTTGAATCTCAACCCTGCGACACCAAAAAACGAACATCCCCATGAAGCTGTTCGGGAGTGCTGTTTCGAGCCGTTCCCAGCACGCAAGGTCTAGCATCCGGGGATCGTCGGGAAATCGTTCCCGATAGGTGCACGCCAAGGCGGGAGAAAGTTCGAAACCGAGGAATTCGAGGCCGAGCTCGGCGAGTGCGCGCGCAATGCCGAGTGGGGTGAAGCGATGCTCGCACGCATGAAACAAGAGATCGCGGCATGCACTCAAATTGTAGAAGTCGGAAAAGCTTTCCACACCGTCGAGGGCCGGCTCCTCGCCATCGACGACGCGCGCGCGCAATGCGCGGATGCCGTCAGGGGTCGCGGACAGGCCAAGTTCGTGGGCGCGCCGGCGCGCATTGACGATCGAACGTCGCGCCCGTTCGCTATAAAGCCCGATTCGCATGACGCCCTCTGGGCGCAGCCAGTCGAGGAGCGCGCGCCATCCTGCGAGCGGGGACGCCATATGGTGCAACACGCCGACGCTCTCGATGACATCGAAGCTGCGATCGAGCGCTTCGATTTCAAGGATATCGCCTTGAATGAAGCGCACGCGGTCGATGCCGAGTTTTCGGGCCATACGGACCGCATATGCGAGGCTCGTCCGGCTGAGATCGACAGCCACGATTTCCTTCGCCTCGCGCAATCGCGATATCTCGAGCGGATGCTTGCCCGTCCCGCACCCGGCGATGAGTACATCGACCGGCCGGTCGAATGCCGCCGATTGATCGAAGCCTGGCAGGATTTCCCGAAGATGAGTGCCGAGGCTGATACGCTCGGACCCGGCGATGGTGAGCCAAGGTGGAAAGGGATCTTCCTCGTATTGCGCTTGCACGGCACGCGATGTTAGGTCATCGACCTTTCCGAGTGACGCGATTTCCGCTCGCAATGCCGCTTCCTGGCGCGGCTCGAACAGGGTTCGAGCGAGAACTATCGCCGCCGATTCGCTCCAGATGCTGGACGGCATCTCGGCAAGGCGATCCGCAAAAGGGAGCTTATGGATCGGGCGATAAAGTGCGAGTGCGAGAAGTTCATTCTCCCATGACGCCGGTGCCGCACCGGCGGCGATTCGCTCGGCGAGCGCCGACTGGAGTGCTTCGACAGCGGCGGCGTCCGCAGCGGTCACCGCATAGACGAACGCGTTATGATGGCACTGCAGCCCGAGGGAAGCGACAAAGTGTCGTGCCGTCTCATTTTGGAAAAACTCGCCGGGCAAGCCGCTGAGAACGAGCCGCCGCAGCCATATAAGTATGGCCTCGAGGTCGAGATCGACGGCGAGCGCCTTCCGTAGTAAGGCATTGACGAGCGGATCCTCCGCGAAGGCTTCGATGAATGGGCGGTATGTTGCGGGACCGGCCTGCGTGTCGTCAGGACTTGCCGCGGCGTTGCGCAGTACGGGAAAATTGGCGCGTCGCTTCAGGACGGCGATCGCGGAAGCCGCAAGGTTTTGATGCTCGATATCGTCATGCGCGAAGCAACGGAGGAGGATGATTTCGAAATTCTCCGGCATAGACAGCGGTGTCGCGTGTTGTATGGAGCCCGCGAAATTCTGGCGTAGCGCCGCGTCGTCCGGCGCAAGCTCGATCGCCTTGCAGAATTCCTCTATCGCATTGGCGATTTCTCCCATGGCCACGTGTTGAAGTGCCAACGCGTGGCGAACTGCGGGCTGATTCGAATCGAACTGAAGCGCCCCTCGGTAGGCCCTGATCGCTTCGGCGGTACGCCCGCTCGCCGCGAGCATCTTGCCAAGGTCGTGGTAGAGGACCGGCAGGTCGCGCCCATGCGATAACGCGCGCTTCATGATGGCAATCGCGGCATCTGACTGGCCCGCCTGGAATGCGAGGACGCCGTAGAGATGAAGGGCCGTGATATTGTCGGGCGCCTTTGCAAGAACGTCCTCGCAAATGCGCTTCGCCTCCGCAAGACGTCCTTCTAGCCGCGCCCTGGCAGCCGTTCGCAACGCAAGTGAAATTTCTCGCGAGGCCACGTTGCCTTCAGTCTTGTTCGAAATTTTCGCCGGATTTTCGCTCCGGCGCGCCTCGCGACGATTCATGTCAGTGCGATGCTCGCCACGTCACGCCATAGCTCTTTGGAGGTGCCCCCGGCGGGACGCACGCACAGGCGAACTACGGCGTCTGCTGGACGTAGCGTTGCTGGAGGAAGGTCTGGGTGCAGGAGTCGACGTCGCCAAATACGTTGACAAATTGGGACCATATGGAGACGCATTCGGCGATCTGTCCGGTTTCCGGCTGGCGCAAAACGACCGAGGTCGGACTGCAACCCGCGACTGCCGCGGCGATTCCGAGCGTAAACAGGACCGGGGACGTGAAGGATCGCATACAAGGCTCCTGGCGATGCTGGCCGTACCGTCATCTTAGCACGGTGCCGCGACCATCGTCATCGGCGCCGACGGCAAACTTCAACGCCCGCGCGAGACCACGTGCTCGCGATGAGCGGTATAGATGCCGCTTGCGACGATGATTGCAGCGCCAAGCAGCGTATATCTGTCTGGCACGGCGCCAAAGACGAAAAAGCCCAGCGTACCCGACCAGAGCAGCTGGCTGTAGGAAAAGGGGGCGAGGACTGAAGCGCTTGCCCGGCGATACGCCTGCACGACAAGCCACTGCCCGCCGGTACTCGCCAGCCCAATGAAGATTCCAAGCCCGACCTCGCCATAGGTCGGCGGGGTCCAAATGAAAGGAAGCACCACGGTAAGCACGATGAAGCCGACACCCGCCGCGTAGGCGAGCATCGTGACGACACTGTCCACGTGGCTCATTTTCCGCGTGATCACCATTGCCAAGGCCCAACTCAAGGCCGAGAGGATTGGTAGGACCGCGGCGGGATGGAAGGCGCTCGTACCCGGACGGACGACGATGACCACGCCGATCAGGCCGATGACAACCGCACCCCAACGCCGAACGCCGACCCTTTCGCCAAGGAATGGGATCGCCAGTGCTGTGGTAAAGAGGGGCGAGACGAAGCTCGTCGCCGTAGCATCCGCGATCGGCAGATAAGTCACCGCAAGCACAAAGAGCACGCTCGACGAGGCGAGGCAGAGGCCGCGGACGATCTGAAGCAAGGGTCGGCGCGAGCGAATGCCATTTCCGCCTGTTCGGGCGAGCGCTGGCAGCAGGAGTACGGCGAAGCAGGTGAACCGTATCCATGTGATCTCGAGGGCGGGCAGCGATTCGGTGAGAAATTTCGCGGTCGTATCCGAAAACGAAAACAGCAATATCGCGACGAGCATGAGAACGATACCGGCGAGTGGATCGTCCTGGCGCGCCGGCACAACTTGGGCGACACGCCCCCCATCCGCGGCATCGCGCGGCATTTCAGCCCCTCGGTTAATGGCATCCCCCAGATATCCGTATCGACTCGGTCTGCGGACCCTCAGCCTATCTCACCCCTTAGAGCCCACGAGTACTGCGCGCTGCCGGCCCTGGGCGTCGAAGTTCGAAGGATCGAGCCAGCGCTCAAACGCATGCTTTATCTGCGGCCATTCCTTGTCGAGGATGGCATACCAAGCGGTGTCGCGATTGCGGCCTTTATAGATCGTCGCTTGGCGGAATATTCCTTCGAACTTGAAGCCAAGCCGGAGTGCCGCCTTGCGCGACGGGGCATTCAAGGCGTCGCACTTCCACTCGTATCGGCGATAGCCGAGTTCGTCGAACACGCGCCGCATCATGAGGAACATCGCCTCCGTTGCGGCGGGCGTGCGCTGAATGAGTGGCGAATAATTGATGTGGCCGACTTCGATCACTCCGACCGGCGGATCGATCCGGAGATAAGACGCGACACCCACGGCCTTTCCGGTCTTTCCGTCGATCACGGTATGGAAGAGCGGATCGTCGCCAAGGCACGCGGAAACCATCCAGTCGCGATAACTCGCAAGATCCGCGAATGGCCCATAGGCCAGATAGGTCCAATTTCGGCCGTCAAGGTCTTTCGAATTGGCTGCGAAGAGGTCGGCCGCGTGCTTTTCCGGATCGATCGGCTCGATCCGGCAGTAGCGACCCTCCATGGGCGTGCGCGGTGGGCGCGGCCGTGCCGTCCAGCCGGGTACCTCAAAGCCGATGGGTAGGCCAAGCGCGTTTGTTCGATCCGACACTGATGCGATCTCCATTCTGCGGCCGATGGATGTCCCCAAAGAGACGCACGCGATGAAAAAGGGGCCGGGATTTCCGCTAGGGCATATACAAACGGCTCGACGATCGCAACGGATATCGCGAAACCAGCGACCCTTCGGGTGAAAATGTGGGAGCTGTCAAATCGATGGCGAGCGTTTTAGCGCCGGCCCATCATCGCTCGATGAGATCGCGGAGCGCTTTGCGCAATTGCGGACTGAAACCGACCGCAAAACCTGCCAGCAATGAAACCAATAGCGCGGCGGCCGGATGCTTGCGTGCGAGCTTGCCGATCTCATCGCCGGCGAGGTTGCCAAGTTCCATCGCGAGTGTGGGGCGCCCATCCCGCATGCCGCCATGTCGTCCGGAGGCCGAATGCCGCCGACCCGCAAAGAGATCGCCAGCAATTAGAATCAACAGAGCGATTGCGAATGCGACAAGGCCGGTCGCCAACGCGGCAAGAGGGGGTGTCGCGACCGCCAACAGTGCGAGATAGAGTGCCCCACACAGGAATGCGACACCGGCCACGACGACGATCGTGGCCGCCAACAGCGAAACGGCCAAGATGGTGAAACGCCTCAGCAAACTGTCCATGTCTCGGTACGCCTGTGTCGGGCGCCCAAGCGGTCACGCACGGCGCCCACCCAGCAGTAAGCCGAGGATCAGACCGACGCTGAAAGCAGTCACGGCAGCGCCAACCGGCCTTTCCTCGATTTCGTGGGCGAGGCTTTCCACCCGTTTTTTGACTTCGTCTTGGACCCGCTCTGTCGATTGACGGGCCTTGCTGACCGCCTCGTCCGTGCCGTGCCGAAGAAGGCCCTGCATCGTGGTGGTTATATTCGCAAGATCGGCGCGAAGCTGCGCCAACTCGCCGCGCAGTTTCTCGAAATCCATGTCGGTTTTCTCGGCCATGACAGCCCCCTCTCTTGGCGCAAGCACGCTTGCGCCGACCCGCCGCGCATGAAAAGTCCCACCCGTCCAGCGATACTAGCGCGCCGCCGTGGTTGCCGATATAGGGCGATTGCCTCCCGGCGTGCGCCCAACCGATACGCGCACGGCGCACCTGCCCTCTCGCCCCAATACAAAGGCCAGGACTCGAGGCGCATTATCGCGCCGCGGATACCGGTCCGCGGCGCTTGTTCGCCTGATGCTCGATCGCCAGGTCTGCGGCCACGGCGAGAAGCAAAAACCCCGGCAATATGAGAGGGGCGCTCAGCACGACGAGCGCTACGGCGCCGGCGCCAGCACCCACTGCATAGAATACCCACGCCACGGCGAAAAGGACGCCTGTCGAGCGGTCCTCCTCGGTCGCGTCACCATGCCTCGCCTTGACTAAAATCTGGACGAGCTCTTCGGCGAGTCGGACGATGGTGCCCGTGACGACGACGGTTTGAAGGCTCGCCGGACCAAAACGCGAAATCGAAGAACCCTGCAAACCCATGGCGGCTGCGAGGAAGGGAAGCGTCCATGTCCGCTCGATCTCCGCTGCTGCGGCGATGAAAAGGAGTCCTGCCGCCAATACGAGCGTGAGATATGCGCCGCGGCCGAATAAACGTTTAAGGATGGCACCCAAAATCGCCGCGAGGAAGAACGTCGACAGGGTTAGGACGTAGGCACGCATCAGCACAAGCTCGCCCTTAGCGGCCGCAATCGCGAGCAAGACCGTGTTGCCGGTCATGTTGGCGGCAAACACGCGGTCGAGCATGATGTAGCCGAAGGCGTCGACATAGCCGGCGACAAGGCAAAGCAGGCTCGCGCGCAAAACGGATCGAATGAGGGGCGGTCCGGCGGTCATTTGCCTCACCCCCTTCACCGAATGCCGCGATCAGAGAAATCGGGTCGGCCGGATCAGAGTGCGCCACATGTGAGCGGAGGGGCTATTGTCATTGCCGAGCCCTTCCTTCGGCTGCTTGAAGTTCCGGCCGATGATGTCGATGAAGTCATCAAGACGAACGACCGCATTGGGGTCGAATGAATAAATGTCGTTGATCGTGATGAGACGCGCCGTCATGTACCATTTATGGTTTCGCGCGCGTTTGTATTCTTCCGCGATATAGGGTTCCGGCTGGTAGTCCTCGCCGAAGAAACGGACGTAAAGTTCGGGATAGGAATAGCCGACCGACTCGTCAGGATAGAATCGCAATGCCTGATGAGCCCGGATCGCCCAGCTTACTTCCTCATCGACGTAAGGCTCGATCAGCTGTGCACCCCAATAGCCGTGATCGGCGCGGATGAAGCCGGCGACGGCAATGTCGTGAAGCAGGCAGGCGAGCACGATTTTCTCGTTGTGCCCCGCCTTCAATGCATGCGTGGCGCTCTGCAAGAGGTGGTTCGCAGAGACCAATCGATGCTGGAAGAAGTCCACGAGCGCGGGTCTCTCCGGCATTTTCGGGAGGCGCGGGTCGTCGCCCATGAGCATCCGCTTTCCCGGGTAACGCGCCATCAGCGCCGAGCTACTTTCCATCCCGGTCTCGCCATCGGCGAAATTGAAAAGTGCCGACTTCACGATGATGCAGTCGAGTTCCTGCACCATTCGATGCTCGAGCGCATCGGCCCGCGCCGAGAGCGTCATTGCCGGGTTCATCGATCTGTCCTCAAGTGCAGCCTGTCAATTACGGGCGATCGATCGCTTCGATATGAAAAGGACGCCCAACCGCAACGTGGTCGGAAAACGATGACGCCGACCCCCGCCGCGCGATTGTGCCCGCTTCGAGGCTGTTTGACAATCGCGTGGGGGGACCGTTGCGCGGCGGATCGGCGTATTCCGATGCCGCGAGCCGCCGCTCCGTCGAAAACATCGCCGGAGCGTCGATCTCAATACCCGGCGAAAGGCGTGCAAGCTTCGCCGTGACAACGCGTGGCGTTCAAAGGATTCCCGCTATTTTGTTCCCGTCCGGGCTTCCGAGGCCTGTACAGGCGTCCCACCCGACCGAGGCCTCGAAGTCGCCATTATTGCCTTGCGTTACGTCGTTCAGTGTCGAGGGATTTTTATAGAGTGCTGGATTGATGAAACCGACCGGACTGCCCTTCGCGGCGTTGATGCGTGCAATCAATCCTGCCCAAAGAGGGGCTACCGCGCTGGTTCCGCCAATCACGGTATTTTGTCCATCCACGCGGACGTCGTATCCGGTGACCGGGTCCGCATCGCCGGAGACATCGGGAACGCCTCGCATTTGAAGTGGACTCGTCTCGCCATTGCTGTTCGTGACTTGGAGCCCGTCCTGCCATGGCGGCAATGAGAAGCTGGCGCTGACGCCGCCGCCGCCTGCACCGCCATTCGCACCGTCGTTCCACACGGTTTCGCTGACGATTTTTCCCTGTGCGGCATGCACGCTCGTCCCCCCGCACCCAAGGGCATAGGAACTCGAGGCCGGGAAATCGACATGGTCCGACCCGTCATTGACCCCGTCGCTCGAGCCGTTGTCGCCCGAGGCGACGCAGACGGTGATCCCCACCGCAGCCGCCTCTTGAAAGGCATTGTCGAACGCCGTGAGCGATTGCTGCGCCCAGGCCGATTCCGGCCCGCCCCAGCTAATTGAAATCACCGAAGGCTTATTGACGGTATCGTGCACGGCGCTCGTGATCGCATCGAGAAAGCCGGCGTCGGTGTTCGGCGCGAAGTAAACAGCGATCTTTGCACCGGGGGCGATGGACCCGACGACCTCGATGTCCAGCATCACTTCTCCGTCCGGTCCATTCGGGTCGCCCGTCGGATGATTCTTCCCATGATCGACCGATACGCTAGTGACCGTGGGAGGTGTGACGTTGAGTGCCGTGAAATATGTCGTAAGGTCTGCGGGGCGGAAACCACCGCCGAGTTCGATGATGCCGACGCACTCGCCTTGGCCGGTTCCTTGGGGAAAGTCATAGAGGGCCGCAATCTGAGGGGGTGTGAAGGAGGCCGCGGCGGCCTTGGGGGAACGCCAGTGCACGTTGCCCTGATGTGGTTTGGCGCGGAAGTGGGCCCTCGCCTGCGGGCGGTTATCGAGGCCGAGCACGGCGTCGACCACGCCGTTCAACTCGTCCGGCAAATAGAGTGCACCCGTCCTGCCGCGGTACGTGCCGCCCTCATGTTCGAACTGTTCGAGATCGACACCGAATGCAGCGTTGAATTGAGCAACCGTCCCCGAAAGGATCACGGTCCGTCGTGCTGCACTCTCTTCCACGACCGCAAGCCCATGCTCGGCCGCAAATCGCTTCACCGCCGCGATGTCGGCCGGTGCCGCGCCGAATTGCTTTGCGAATTCCTCGCGCGTCATGTGAGCCCCACGCTTGGCGCCAGAGGTGCTCGCGTTGACTCGCTTCGCAAGCGCGTCGGCCGCACGGTTACGCACCAGCACGGTGACTTCGAGACGCTCGCCGGGATTGGCCTTTCCGAGGGCCTTGGCACCCGGAAGCGGATGACGTTCGCTACCCTTGAGTTTATTTTTTGCCATGGTTGGATATCCTTTCGCGACAGGAAAAGCCGCTCTGCTGTGGTATTCGGATTTGAAGTTCCTAAACGCGGATGCCACCAAGATCGCAGGAACTTCAAATCCACCACACTAGCCGAGTACTGACGGCCCGAACGGCGGCGACGACCATCTCGCGGCTCACCACTCGCGCAGCCGTGTCAACGTGCCCAAATACGCAACGCGCTCATGAATAAGGGCTTGCGCCCTTTTCACGCTGCGAACAATTTTTCTTGAATTGAAGGCAGACGTTCTACGCCGGCGCAAACGCGAGCGGGTGTGACAATTATGGATTAACGGGCGGGCGGTCCGGAAAATCCGGCGGCAAGAGCGGCCTCGACTCGCGGCAAAAAGGCCCGCAGGCCCGTCTCGCGCATAATGCCGCTAATCCGCACAAGCTCGCGCCGGATCGCCTCCTCGCGGCGACCCTCCGCCAGCGCTGCGAGTGCGCGCGCCCGTGCGATGAAAAGGTCCGCCCACGGCAGTGGTTCCGCGCGCGTGTAGTCATCGAGGGCCATGGCATGCCGAAGTGCCGCCGCCGTTTCCCCAGCTTCGAGCATCCCCTCGATCGCGTCGCGGTGAAACCAGAGATGATTGTGGCCGACCGCACCGCGGCCAAGAAGATTTTCGCCTTCGGCCACGAGCCGCAAGCGCTCAGCGCGATCCCCAACGGCACGGGTAAGCACGCCTATTACCTTGGGGCCGCAAAACTGCATCCCGGCCTCCCGGCAAATCCCGAGCGCCTGGCGTGCCGCCGACAAGGCTTCCTCGCGCCGCCCAGCATCGAGCGCCAGCCGCGCGCGCATCTCGAGGTTCTGCGCTTCGAAACGCAACGCGCCAAGCTGTCGGATGAGCTGGCTTTCGCGCTCGAGTCGAGCGGACATGGCGTCATAGTCGCCAAGCTCGTAGCAGGCGAAAACGCCCATCGTTTCCCCGAGCATCTCGGCGCGCGGCTGCCCGACAATCGCCGCAGCAAGGGCGGCCGCAGCGCCGTCCTCGCGTGCTTCCCGACCCTCGTTGAGGTAAAGCCTGCTGAATCCAACCATGGACCGGTTTGCAACTTCGATCCGGCCGAAGCCGTGCTCCCGGCTCAGCGAAACGCAACGGCTGAAATGGCCGAAGGCCGTGCGCATCCTCCCTTGCGCATAGGCAGCATCCGCGAGCCCGCCCAATGCGCGAGCCTCCGCTTCCGGGGAAGCCAATTGTCTCGCATAGGCGAGACCCTTCTCGTGCTCGGCGCGGCACTCGTCGATCTTGCCGAGCGGGAAAAAAATATTACCGCGCAAATGGTGGAGGCGCGCCAGCTCGGCCTGGAGGCGATGGGGCTTTGCCACCTCTTCCGCGCGGTCGAGCAGGTCGAGCGCTTCCGCGAGGCCCTCGGATACCCGCAATCCTTCCGCAAGCCCGAGTTGCGCGCGGCATAAACCCACCGCATCCGGCGCGCCGACGACCGCCTCCCGGAACGTCGCGATCGAGAGGGCGATATCGCCGAGATCGCGCTGCATGACGCCCTTGAGACACGCCAGCGCGTGACGCTCGGTTGGTTCATCCACAATCTCCAATCCGCGCTCCGCCAAACGAAGGGCCGTATCGACGTGATAGGCGGCACGCTGGGCCGTCGCAGCCTCGAGATAGGCCGCGGGTGCACCTTTGTCTTCGGCAAGATCGAGATGGCGCGCGCGCAGAACGGGGTCCTTCGGCGCGAACCAATCGGCTGCGGCACGGTGAAGCTCACGTCGTCGCGCCTTGAGCAGCGATGAGTAGGCCCCCTCCCGGATAAGCGCGTGGCCGAAGAGAAAGCCGTCCCCCTCGGGAATCACCAGCGCATGGGCGATGAGAACGTCGCAAACATAATCGGGCAACGCCACGAGATGCCTCAGCACCTCGAGATCGAAGCGCTGGCCGACAACGGCGGCGGCCTGGAAGGCCAGCCGATCGGCCGGCGGGAGCCGGTCCATGCGGGCGAGAACGAGGCTTTGAATCGATGCGGGGACGCTGTCTTCCCTGCCTTCCTCGGCGTTGCGAAGGAGTTGCTCGAGGAAAAGAGGATTGCCCCCCGCGCGTTCGACACAGGCGAGCGCCAAATGCTGTGTGGCCTCGGTGAAGCTCCGGGCAAGATCGATTGCTTCCTCGTGGCGCAAGGGACCGAGATCGATCGTTGCAAAGGGCGTCGTGCGGCAGCTTGCCCGCCAAGCGGCGTCGAGGCGATCGCCTTCGATCCGCGATGTCGCCAGGAGAAGGCCGGGGCCGTCAGCGATCGCCGCGGCGATTGCCGCTATATGCCTGAGGGTTAGAGGATCAGCCCAGTGCAGATCCTCGACCACGATCATGGTCGGTGCGCACGAGCACGCAGTCTCAACAAGCCCCGCGACAAGGGCGCCCTTGCCGCGATTGCGGGCCGTGTTGTCCATAGCGTCGTAGATTGCGCGCTGTTCGCCGCGCTGGGGCAGGTCGAGGAGATCGTAGAGGAAGGCGAGGCGCTCGGCGCCGATCGACCCCTCGGCCGCAACCCGATCGGCGGCGCTTTGCCGCTCCTCCGTGTCCGCACCGCTCGGGAGGCCGAGCAAGCTCCGCACGATGGTGCGGATCGGGTCCTGACCCTTGCCGACGCCAAAGTCGAGCACAAGCGCGCGATGGTCTGTAAAGCCGCGCTCTTTGGCGATCCGACGCATCTCATCGACCAGGCGCGTCTTGCCGATGCCCGCTTCGCCGCGAACATAGACGACCTGACCGCATCGGCGGCCGAGACACACGGACAAAATGCCCTTGAATTGTTCAAGCTCGGCGTCGCGCCCGATGAATGGGGAACGGATCGCAGAAGGCCCGTCAGCCCCGAGAGCGCGCAAGCGCCAGACACGGACGGGCGCTTCGATTCCTTTGAAGCGTAATTCGCCGATCGCTTCCGAGACAACGTGGCCACCGAGTGCGCGATGGACGGCTTCGGAGATCATTGTTTCGCCGGGTGCGGCCGCGGACACCAAGCGTGCCGCGAGATTGACCGACTCGCCCAAAACCGTATAGTCCTGCAAATCGGCGCGTCCGACCGCACCCGCCACGACCTCCCCACTTGCGATGCCGACATGCGCCTTCAACTCGCGACCGAGGCCAGCACCGAGGCGGCGGACCGCCTCATGGATGTCGAGGGCTGCACGGGCGGCGCGCAGCGGATCGTCGTCATGGGCGCGTGGCGCCCCGAAAAGTGCCATGACCGCATCGCCGATGTGCTTGTCGACCGTTCCGCCATATTCAAGAACGACACGGTCGGCGTCAGCCGTGTAGCGGCCCACAAGCTCGTGCAATTCTTCGGGGTCGAGCGATTGCGAAAGCTCCGTGAAGCCCGAGAGGTCGGCAAAGAGGATCGTGACTTGCCGGCGCTCGTTGCTAAGGGTGGGGGCAAGCGGGCGTGCGGCCGGTGAGGGCGATGCCGTTTCGGCCGCAGCGGCCAAGATCCGCTTGCGATGGCCCAGCGAGCCGATGCCGAGCTCTTTGAGTTCCGCATCCGTGAGTTGGGCGAGCAAGGCAAAATCGATATCGTTCTCGGCGAAGACCCGAGCGTATCGTCCAAGGCCCAGCGTTTCCAGCCACGCCCCTACGTCCATGCCGCCAAGCATATCCCGATTTTCTGGAATCGGCATACCCGCGCCAAGATATTTTGAGCCTGGGCAACGGGCGCCGCGACTTAGCGACGACGCGCTTGCCAAACGGTACTCGTGTGCTCTTATCTCGCCGGGCGTTCTGTAAGGGTTGGGCAAAGGCAATGGGAAATGAGGTAAAGCCGATGGCGGCGTTGGAGCGGCGGCGGTGGGTGCCGGAGGAGTCCGAGGCATTCGTTCAGTCGGTTGCGCGCGAAACGGCGGCGGCGGATGCCAACGCGATCGAGCGGGAGCTTCTCCGCCTTGTCGACGAGAACGGCACAATCCACGACCGCGACTGCGTCAATCTCAATCCCGCGACCAACGTCATGAATCCGCGGGCCGAAGCGCTTCAGGCCCGTGGACTCGGTCGGCCGTCGCTCGGCTATCCCGGCGCCAAATACGAGATGGGCCTCGAGGCCATCGAACGGATCGAGGTCATCGCGGCAGAACTGGCGGCAGAGACCTTTGGCGCACGCTTCGCTGAAATTCGCGTCGGCTCGGGTGTGCTCGCAAACCTCTATGTGTTCATGGCGGTTGCAAAGCCGGGGGACGCGATCATCGCGCCACCCGCCACAATCGGCGGCCATATCAGTCACCACCTGTCGGGGGTCGCGGGCCGATATGGGATCGTGACCCACGAAGCGCCGATCGATCCGGAATCCTATAGCGTTGACGTGGACCGTCTTCGCGCGCTCGCAAAAAAATGCCGCCCCAAGCTGATCACGGTCGGGGGCAGCCTCAATCTCTTTCCTCATCCCTTGCGTGAAATCCGCGAAATCGCAGACGATGTGGGCGCATACGTACTTTACGATGCCGCACATCTCTCGGGGCTGATCGCGGGCGGGGCTTGGCAGCAACCGCTTGATGAGGGTGCTCATGCAATGACCATGAGCGCTTATAAGAGCCTGGGCGGACCCGCCTCGGGCCTGATCGTCTCCAACGAACCCGAGATCGCGGAACGGCTCGATCGAATCGCCTATCCCGGCATGACCGCGAATTTCGACGCCGGAAAATCGGCCGCCTTGGCGATGACGCTGCTCGATTGGAAAGTGCACGGCGGCGATTACGCCAAGGCGATGGTCGAAACGGCGCGGGCTCTGGCGGAGAGCCTTGGTGGCGAAGGCGTCGACGTCTTTGCCTCCAAGCGTGGTGCTACCCGATCCCATCAATTCGCCCTCGAGGCGGCAGCCTATGGTGGCGGGCAGCACGGCGCGCGACACCTCAGGCGCTGCAATATCTTGACCTGCGGCATCGGATTGCCCGGACCCAAGGTCGAAGGTGACGTGAATGGGCTTCGGATTGGCACGCCGGAGATCGTCCGCTGGGGGATGGGGAACGCGGACATGCCGCTACTGGCAAAACTTATCGCGCGTGCCCTCTCCACTAGAGAGTCGCTCGATTCCGTGGCGCGCGACGTGACTCAATTCCGGCGCCATTTCAATCGTCTGCATTTCATGCGCTAAGGCCCTCGTGTGGCGAATTTGAAGTTTCTGTCATTTTGGTGGCAGCGGCTCAAACAGCGACTTGCTTGTCACATGTCGGCCACCGCCTTAGAGTAAGCGCATCGCCAGGGGGAGCCGACCTCGGCTGAGAGGTTCCACTCCGGAACGACCCCTCGAACCTGATCCGGATCATGCCGGCGTAGGGATAGGTGCCGATCGATGCAAAGCCGTGATAGCGGCCGATTCCTTCTCTCTCCACTCGACACGATTGCCGCAGTGCGCGGAGCCCGACGATGACGCCTGCTGTCGTCGGTCTTGTTCTGTGCGCCGCGATCATGCACGCGAGTTGGAACGCAATATTGCGCAGCAGCGGCGATCGACTGCTCACCGTGACGATCATGAGCCTCGCGACCGCAGCGGTGGCGGCACCTTTCGCACTGTTACTCCCGCTGCCTGGGTCGGCGAGCTGGCCATATCTCGGCCTCTCCTCCGTTCTTCAAGTCGGCTACAGTGTTTTTCTTGTCATGGCCTATCGCCAAGCAGACTTGGGCCAAGCCTATCCGATTGTTCGCGGTTCCGTACCTTTGCTCGTAACGCTCGGTGCCGCATTCATCGCGCATGAACGGCTAGGCCTGCAACCCTTGGCGGGCATCGTGCTCGTGTCCCTCGGTATCTTGAGCCTCTCCTTCGGCAAGCGGGGTGCAAACGTCGCATCGGTCGCGGCAGCGCTTGCAACGGGCATCATCATCGCAATCTATACGGTGACCGACGGCATCGGCGCGCGCCTTGCTGGAAGCCCTTACGCGTATTCGGCCTGGCTGTTCCTCCTCTACGGCATTCTCATGCCCCTTACGTTCATCGCCATGGGTCGCCGAATCGCAATCGAAATTCGCTCGCCCGAATCCCTCAAAGCCCTTGCCGCCGGCGTCGTCCAACTCCTGACTTACGGCACGGTGATTTGGGCGTTCACCTTGAGCCCGATCGGGCCGGTCTCGGCGTTGCGAGAGACGAGCATCGTTTTCGCGGCGGTGATCGGCCGCCTCTTTCTCGGTGAGACCTTCACTGCACGGCGCCTCGCGGCGTGCGCAGCGATTTCACTCGGCGCAATTTGCCTGGGATACCGGCTTTGAAGAATTTGCCATGTCGGTAATCGAGAACGATATTTGAGAGAGTTTATATTCGTAATTTCTAATTTACTAAGCTAGCTTATTGTCCGCGACGAAATCTCTCCGCTTCGTAGCACGGTTGCGCTATCTTGCCGCACGCAGGTAGGCATCCGCGATGTTGCTTGCCGGTCATAATCGAGATTGCCGATGCACGCGATTGCTTCGGCCAGATTCTAGGAGGAATACGCCATGAGTCTTACTCGTCGCAGCACACTTGCCGGCGCAGGTGCGGCCGCAATCGCAGGACTGACGCTCGCCACCGGCGTCGCCAAAGCCGAGGAGCATGTTGAAATCCGCAGAGCAATCGACGCACTCGAGCATGCAAGGGACTATTTGATTCACGCCGAGCACGATTTCGGTGGGCATCGCGAGCACGCCCTCAGGGATTGTGACGCAGCACTCGTACAGCTGCGCGAGGCGCTAAAGTTCGACCGGCACTGAGCCGAGACCGCGATCGCTTCGCTACGAAGAAACATCCAAAGATTGAGATCGTGCGTTCTAGCGAGACCGCATGGCGCTCGCCGGGAGTCGTCGTGGCCACAAATGACAGTTCGCGCGACCCCGGCGGGCGTGTTACCCGCTGCATTGTGAAAAATTGTGCATGAAGCCTTGCGCGCCAGGCTTTGCGTCTGAAGCCCTCGTCAGTCGAACCAGCGATATTGCAGTGAGAAGGTTAAAGTGTTGAACGTTCCGCCATTGCGGGCGGTAAGCCACGTCGACCAAGCGAATTTGGCGGAGAAGCCGTCGTCGATCGGAACCGAGAGTGTCACGCCATAGCGCGTGATCGTCTGCACGTCGTGTCCGGACTCGCCGTTCAGGTAAGTCTGGCCGCCGGTGTAGTGAGTCCCGTCGAGTGCGAGCCAGAAATTGACGCCGAAGTTGTACCCCACGTGGCCCTGGAGTACCCAAAGCGGGTCTTCGCTTTGTATATGGCCGTGGAAGAGATCTTCATTGTCGGTGAAGAACCAGACCCCCGCTGCCCCTTCCACAAACCAATCGTCGATCGGCTGCGACACGCCGATCTCGGGCTTGAATGACCATCGGTTGGCACTGATGTTGATGAGATGATTGGGGTTGTAGTTGCCGGTGGGTGCGACCGCGACGAGGCTCACGCCGAGCGTGGTCGTCGGCTCCCGGGCTGCGAACTCGGCTGGGGTCTGAGCGGGATTGCCGATCAGGTTCTCGGTCACGCGCATCCTGAGATCGCCGAGCCCTCTGCGCGTGATTGCTCGGCTATCTTGCTCGACATCGCCCGTAAGGTGCCCTTCGACATAGGGCAGCTCGATGCCGGCACTTGCGGTCTGGCCGAAGAGATCGAAGCCACGATCGTACGCGATCGTGCCGGTGTTGATCGTCGCTTGGACGTCGCTGATGGGGAGTGACGGGACGAGTGAGACCCCGCCCGTCGTGCGCGCGTAACTCATGATCAGGAAGTTCGTGTCAACGGGAAAGGCCGAGAACGCCCGCGGTTCCATGTCCTGAGCGAGGGCGCCACCGCCTTGGAGGAGAAGCACCAACGCCAGAAGAGCGGCCGCCCAAAGCGATGTCCATCGGCGTCCCGGACGGACGCACTTCGCCGATGCGTATCGCAGCCCTCTGCGCGGTTCGTGCGTCAAGCCGGCCGATCCGTCGCGATTTCGTCAATCCGAAGGGAAGATTTGCATATTTTGGCGGCGGAGTCCCCGCGCTCACCCAAAACGACGAGAAAAATCCAGCTCAAGCGATTTGACGGAACGCGCTTCGACGGATTAGCCTTTCGCGGTTTCGGTTTTCGAGGGCATCCGTGGTGCGTTCACTCAATCCCGCGATCGCGACGGCCCGGAGTGCTGCGCGGCTTCGTCCGCTCGACGGCGGCCTTGGCGCGGAGTTCGTCGGCTTTCAGGTTACCGCCATCGATGACGCGTCTTTCCCGGCGGTGTACGGCGCGTTCCTGAAGCACCAGCTATTGCTGTTCCGGGATCAAGACCTTCCCCCTGCGGAGCAAGTTGCCTTCGCACGGCGCTTTGGCGAGGTGCAGGTGCACGTGATGAACCAGTATCATGCGACGGCGTACCCCGAGCTTTACACCTTGTCGAACCTCGACCCCGAAGGGCGGCCGAGCGGCAAGCACCCCGATCGGGGTACCCTTGCCTGGCACACCGACGGCTCTTGGCGGCGTGTGACCGGTCAAGCGACCATGCTCTATGCCGAGCAGATTCCCTCGGACGGGGGCGGGACCAGCTTCGCGGACATGTATTCCGCCTATGACGCCCTCACAAGCGCCGAGCAAGCCGGGCTCTGCCGACTGCGCGCCATTCACAACCTCAATTTTTCGCGTAGCCGTCGGCATGGCGAAGAGCCGATGACCGAGGCGCAGCGCATGGCCGCACCCCCGGTCGATCATCCGGTCGTGCGCACCCATCCAGAAACTGGGCGAAAGTGCGTCTTTCTCGGCGATCATGCCGAGACAATAGAGGGTATGGCCGAAGCGCAAGGTCGTGCATTTGTCGAAGCGTTGAACGAGCGCATCGTCGCACTTGCCCGAATTTACCGCCATCGCTGGCGGCAACGGGACCTCATGGTTTGGGATAACCGCTGCCTGATGCACAAGGCCGAGGGCTACGACACCGCGCGCGAGCCGCGGGTCATTCGTCGCTGCACCGTCTTGGGCGAAATTCCCCGTTAAGGGCTTCGCCGCTCGCTCGGGGTCACGGTGCGTTTCTCGAACCGCATGTCGCGCAGCAAAGTCAGCTCGACGGAGCGGCCGATCCGGCCGGCTCCGAGAAGGCGGATGAGGTCGTCGGCACCCGCAACGGGCGCGCCATCGAGGGCAATGATGACATCGCCATCGCGAAGGCCACCCCGCGCCGCCGGGCCGCCGGGCTCGAGCGCCTCGATGCGGACCGCGCGAGCGCCAGCACCGGATGCCACCGCGATCCGCCGCGGCAGCGGCACGGTTTGCGCGGCGATGCCGAGATGGGCACGGCGGACGCGGCCATGCCCGACGAACTCGCCGACGACAAACAGCGCCACGTTGCTCGACACCGCAAAGCAGAGACCCTGTGCGCCGCCGATCATTGCCGTGTTGATCCCGACCACAAGGCCGGAGCCAGCGACGAGCGGCCCGCCCGAATTGCCGGGATTGAGGGCCGCGTCCGTCTGGATGACATCGTCGATGAGCCGCCCGCTGCCCGAGCGCAGGGACCGCCCGAGCGCCGATACGACACCCGCGGTAACCGTTGATTCGAAGCCAAAGGGGTTACCGATCGCGACCACAAGGTGACCGCGCCGAAGTGTCTTGGAATCGCCAAGTACTGCTACCGGCGTCCCGTTGGGCAGGTCAGCTCGCAAAAGCGCGAGATCGGTGTCCGGATCGTCGCCAATGATCTGGGCTTCGATTTCGTGGCCCGCGGGAAGGCCGAGGACGAGGTGCGCCGCCCCCGCCACGACGTGGCTGTTGGTCAGCACCATGCCGTCGCCCGCGATAACAACGCCCGATCCGATCCCGCGCCGGCGGCCGCGCCCCCCGCTCGCGACACGCACGACGGCCGGCCCCACCCGCTCAGCCACCTCGCCGACTATTCGCGAATATGCGTCGAGCGCGGCCTCCGCCGAACGGGCGGCGTCAGGATCGCCATCGATCGGGGATGTCGGTACGGAATCGAACATGGCGATCCTCAGAGATGGGCGGCCCTCAGAGATGAATGACGCCGAGCCGTGCCGCTTGGGCGACCGCATCGGTGCGCCCGGTCGCGTCGAGCTTGTCGAGGAGCGAGCCAACGTGGAATTTCGCGGTGTGAACCGAGATTCCAAGACGCCGGGCGATCGTCTTGTTCGACGCTCCCTCCGCCAGCAAGACGAGGACCTCGAGCTCGCGCGGGGTCAATCCCGTGTCGACCTCCGCAGGGGACGCGCGTTCGGGCGAGACCACGAGGACATCGCCGCGCTCCCCCGGTGCGGCCAATCGGACATCCGGCAGCTCAGCGAGTAGCAGGGCCAGTCGATCCGCAAGATCGGCGTCGCCGACATCGAGCGCGATCACGATCGGCCCATGATCCTTCTTGCCGTTCAACCCTCGGGCCTTTCGCCGACCGCCAGTTCGATATCCCGAGGTTCGCCCCCGCGCTTGATCGATAGCCTCGCGACCGCGCCGACACTGTCAGGGCCAAGAGCGCCGAGAAGTGCCCGGATTCCCTGAAGGGGCTGCCCGTCCCAAGCGACGATTACGTCGCCCTGACGAACGCCGGCCGCGACACCGGGACCTTTGGCATCGACACTCGTGACCATGGCGCCCACACCGCCCCCATCTACCCTGACGAGTTGAAGTGCGAGGCCCAAATAGCCGCGGGCAATTCGCCCATGACTTTCGAGCTTGGCGGCAACACGGTCGATTGTGGTGGTGGGAATCACCAGAACGCGCCGCCGGGGACCGAATACCGCCATTCCGATGACGCCGCCAGCGGGTTCGATCGCAAGACCGCCTTCGGCCGATCGGCGCAAGTTGGCATCGAGCTCGATTCGCGCATCGATCGAGCCGCCGCGCAGGCTTTGCCATTTATCACCCGCACGCGACACGACGCCGAGGGCCGCGGTGGCCGCACCGGCATCCGATCCGACGACGATCGCGAGCGAGCCGGCCGCCACGGCATTGGCCGAGTCGAGTTTCGGCTTCGGTAGATTTCGATCAGTGCGGAGAAGAGCGACGTCGGTCGTCGGATCGCGTCCTACGAGCGTTGCAGCCACCCTTTCCCCGCCTTGCAGGATAACGGCGATCTCGCCCTCCTCGGCCAAGGTCTCGTCGGCGGTGACGATAAGGCCCGGGCGCCAGAAAAAGCCACTTGCGCGCGAGCGGTGGGAATGCACAGCGACAACGCATGGCGCGGTACGTTCGACAAGGTCGGCGATGGCGTGCGAGAAAGATTGAAGATGGGAAGTCGGGGTTTGATCGGTCATGGGGGCTCTCCTATCCTGGCCCTCAATGTGGGACCACCGCACCGCCAGGGCCACTGCCCGGACGGGCAGGGCGCCGAATCGAGGACGAAATTCCGGTCGCAGCGCTCACGCAGCCCGTGGAAATCAGTCAAGGCCGCATTGTCGGGTGCTACGAGGTTCGGTGCATGCACGCCAGCGAACCTCATTCGGGCCAAGCCCGTGACATCCATCGAACGGCATTTTCCGAGCGCGCGTTAGCTGTCGGGGTCGATCCCTTCGTGAAGCTGGCCACCTCGCATGAGTCGGCGCGCCATGTCGGCCGTCTGCAGAGCCGCGCGCTCAGTCGGCGCGTGAGCGGCGAGGTAGCGCGCGACGGCCACCAGGATGTGGCGTCCCTCCGCACCATCGCCCCATTCGCGAAATTGGCGAACGCCGGCCTCCAGCATCTGATAAGCATGAAACCCTGCATCCTCGCGCAAGAGCGCATAGGCGAGAGTGCCGATCAACGCTTCGCTTGGGTGGCCGAGCAGCAGGTACCGGGCGACCAGCCGAGCGGCTTGATCTACTTGACGCTGGCGATCGAATGATTCGAGCAAAGCCGCGCGAAGCTCCTTGGCGTCGGAAGGCAAGTGATCGAGCCGGTCGCCCTCCTCGCCCGGCAAGCGGGCCGGCGGTACGTTCAGATAGCGCGTGAGGTAGACCGCGATGGCGCCGTGAAAGACCCCGCGCACCGCTTCCATATGCTTGGCATCGCCGACGTTTTCGGTGCCGATCCGCTTAAGTGCCTGGTGCACCGCGTTGCAGTACGTGAATGCGTGGTGCGCCGCCTCCCAATCGGCATGCTCATTTGCCGTCCCAAATCGGGCGACGCGCAGCGCTGCTGCATAGGCCAGCGACCGCGACAGATCGATCGGTGCTGCACCAGTGACGATTGCCTCTTTCAGGGCTCGGATGATTGACCCCGGGTCGTCGACAAGGAGTGCCTGCGCGAGCGGCTCGTGTTGGGACCAGCCCCCGATCGCGCGCCCCGCGGCAAAGAGAGCGGAGAATTCGGGGACGGCGCCCTCAATCAAGGCCACGAGGTCCACGGGCTGGCGCCAAGCGGTCGATTCCTCGGCACCCCGAGCACCGACCATTTGTCCAACGACCGTCGGCAAAATCTCAGCGGCGTGTTGCCAGCCGATCAGGTCGAGGCATTCAAAGGCCTTGTTGACGAAATCGAGCGAATGGCCGCCGTCAGCGAACGTCCGGTCGGTCTCGGCGGCGAAAAGCAAGTCCGCAAGATTCGACGGTGTGGCCCCCGCTGCAATGCAGGTCATCACCGTGCGTTCGGCGCCATCGCGATGTCGAACGGCGACCCAACGTCGGAGCCAATGCTTGAGCGTCGAAAGCTCCGGCGTTCCCGACATCGCCGCCCGCTCGCGTCGTGGCGCTTCGCCATCGCAATCGGCCGCCACATGGCGAATGCCATGAAACAGCGCTAGGTAGGCCTCCTCCTCGCTGAGTGCCGGCAGCAGATTGCCGAGTGCCGTAAGGATCGTCATGCCCGAACTCCAGCCGTCCCGGTTCTTGGCGCCGAACAACGCGGCCTGACGCAGAATGTCGGCCGAGGGCATCGCGGTTGAACGAAGCGCTTGCACGGCTTTGGCAATGACAAGGCCAATATCGTGAGCCATTCCGTCTTCAAGTTTCTGACGCCAATGGGCCACGGGATCGGCATACCCGAACGTCGGTCTGACCCACACTTCGCCGTCGCGCACCTCGACCGGGCACGTCGGAATGTCATCCGCCCATAGGTCGAACGTGCATCCGCTTGCAATCTCGAAGCGGGCATGGTGCCAGTGACAGGTCAGGATTCCATCCTCGACGCTGCCTCGATCAAGTGGAAAGCCCATGTGCGGGCAGCGGTTGTCGAGGGCGAAGACCTTTCCGGCGTCGTGGACGATCAATAAAGGCCGATGGCGACCGCGGACGACGATCCTGCCTTTCGTTTTCAACTCATCGATCCTGCCAACAAAGACAAAGCTCTGATCCGGAAGGTCCATGGCCACTTTCCCCTGAACGGCGCCAGCAAAGCCCCACCCGCCCTGAGCTATGCGCAATTCATGCAGCTGAACGGCCTGCCGCGCGAGCGACGTATCCTTAAACTTAGGTTCCAAACCCGCCAGATCCAACAAGTAACGATCGCCGACATCGACCGAACGGTCGGCACTCGCGTTTGACCGTCAAGATTGGAGAATATTCTCAATCTCAAAGAGTCACTCTCGGCAATTGTGGCGCTGTGTTGACGCCGCGCGACAGCGAGGCGGCGGTCCGGTCGAGCGGAGAGCGCAAGACGTCAAGCGCAAGCTTCAGATGGTCTTTCAAAATCCCGACAGCACGCTCAATTCAAGCCATTCAGTCGGCTTTGCGATCGACCGAAGCGTGTCGAGCCCGCATTTTAGGATTGAGGAAGCATTGTCAGTCATGCTTCGGACAACTGCTCCTGCCCTCGCGGCGACCACGGAATCCACCCGTGCCGCGCCTTCCAATCCTCCGGAAGATCGGCGAAGCGCGACAAGGTCAGCTGCGACAGATCCGCGAAATCGCACCGACCTTGAGTGATCAATTGCATGATCGCGCGGCCCGAGGCCGGCGAAAGTCCGAATCCGACGCTCGACATGGTGGCGATCACCACGTTCGAAGGGTCGTTCAGCCTATCCAAGATGGGTCGCCCATCCGGCGTATTTTCAATCACGCCCGACCAGCTTCTGATCACGCGGACATGGCCGATCTTCGGAAACAATTCACGCAGCCGTCGGGCAAGGTTTCGCACGATTGGCGTGTTCGCCGCCTTGGGCGTGCGCGCATCCGGCAAGTGCAGCCATTCGTGAGGACCGCCGCCATAGGCTAGATTACCTCGCAGCGTCTGCCGCCCATAGAGACCGTTGCCATCGGCGCCGCCGTGACGAATGAGCGGCAATGGCTCGGTGACGATCATCTCCGCGCGTGCGGGTGCAAGCGGCACGTTGACATCCACCATCGCCGCCAGTTGTGCCGTGTGCGGCCCTCCGGCGATGACCACCGCGTCGCAGCCGATCGTTCCTTGATCGGTCCGCACCGCCGTGACCCTATCACCACGCCGTTCGATCCCGATGACGGTCGTATGCTGTAGGATAGCACCGCCCAGATCCTGGATCGCCCAGGCGTAGGCCTGCGCGGTGCGCTGCGGATTGGCATGGCCTCCAAAATGAAGGAGCATTCCGCCCGCGAACTCGTCTGGAACCCAAGGCACCAGCTCCCGCACGCTCTTCGCGTCCAGAACGTCGGCATTGAAGCCTTGCATCAGCGCGAGATTTACACCTCTCGAGAGGTGCGCGAACTGCACTGCATTCAGTGCTATGCGAATGCGGCCTCGCCGGTATTCGGTGGGATAGCCCAGCAACTCGTCCATCATGGGCCATAGCCGCTGCTCCTCGACGAAGAGCGGGGAATAGGGATGTGTGGCGCCCCCACCGTTGCGCCCGGAAGCTTCCCAGCCAACGATGCCCTTCTCGACCACTGTGACGCCAATGCCTTCGCGCCGAAGCCACCAAGCCGTGGACAAGCCGGTGACGCCGCCCCCGATCACAATGACATGCGCAGTTTCCCTGGCCGTACTCATTTCTCGGCCCCGAAAATGATGCGTTCCGCCCAGTCTTCGGCGTTCTCGTTCACCTTTTCCCAATGGGGGAGCCATTGTGTGGGGATGCCAAACCATGCCGTCCAGTCGGCCCTGATCTGAGCGGACTCGTCATGGGCCGCCAGCACCGAAAGAGGCAAGGGGCGCAGCGGCGCGCGATAGCTCGGCATCGGCACCGTACCGCTCGATTGGTTGCCCTGCATCGCAAGCAATACCTGCACCTGTTCGCGACAGCGCCGGCCTTGGCACGCCCCCATGCCAGCGCGCGTCAGTCGCTTGACCTGATCCTGGTTCAGGGGCCCATCGACGGCCAATGTTCTGAGATCGCGCCCGGCGGATTTTTTGTCGTCCCATTTCAGATAGCGCGGCGGGCGGACGCCAAGGAGGTCGCGAAGCGTCACCTCCTCGCAGCGGCAAATCGTGAGCATCGCCGCATCCGGTCCGGCATGCGCCCGCATCCACTGCCGCCGCTTCGCGTCGCGATCATAGCCGCGCGCGTCGAGCACCGGAGCATCGTCGGGCACTGAAAGGCCGCTGTCGCGCGCCGCCCGGCGCGCGGCAATCCGCCCGGCATCCTGTGCGAGGGCGGGATCGAGGAGCCGAGAATCGGTTACTCCAGCGCAATCGCCCGCCGCGTAAATGCCCGCAACCGACGTGCGGCCCCAACCATCCGTTGTCGGGACATACCCGCCCAAGGTCGGCTCGAACGTCATTGCGCAACCAAGGAGATCGAACATCTCCACATTGGGCACCACGTCCAGCGCAGAGACGATCGTGTCGCACGCGATTTCAAGCGCGTCGCCGCCGGCGACGGGCGAAATCACGATGGCCTCGACCTCAGGCCCGACACGGACCTCGCGCACCACCCAACCCGCGTACACGTCCACGCCCAAATCGCGGACCGTTGCATCGGATGTGGGGGCGACGTCGACGACGGCGGCGACCGGCAACTCGTTCGTCTGCGCTTGGCGCACGCAGCGTACCCCGGCAGCACCAGCACCCAGCACCACGACGCGCCGACCGGCGAAACTGTCATAGAGCGCCGTCGCGGCGGCGAACCCCTGGGCACCCATGACGCCGGGACTGTCCCAGCCAGGGAACGCGAGCGCCAAGTCGCGTGCACCCGCGGCGACGATCATACGCTCGAACCCTATCAGCCAGGATTGCTCCTCGTTGGCGAGCGCCAGTATCCGGCTCGGTAGCGCCTGACTGGTCGGCCCCTCGATGAATGCCGCCCAGGCATAATGGCCAAGGCGCACGTCCACGCCCGCCTCGAATGCCTGTTCGAGATCCGGTCGTGCAGCGACGATGCGCTCGAGCATGCGTGGCTGGTTTTGCACGGCTGCGGTCATGCGCTCGCCGAACATCCACGGCACGTCAATTCCGATCAGCGCCGAGGCGACCGGGTGCTCGTCCACGAGCATCACGCGCAGACCTAACCCGGCGGCCTCTATCGCGGCGGCAAGCCCTGCCGGACCTGCACCCACCACGACAAGTGGCACATGGTCCGTCAGAGGAAATTCCTTGCCGGCAATGGACGTCCGATCAATGAGTTTGGACATCGCGTCCCTCTCCCGGCTTAACCTTGGGCGATGTTGCGCGAACCGTAGGCGCCGCCCCGAGGCATCGGCGGCAAAAGGTTAGCGGCTCATGCTCGATAAGGCCAGATTCGTATCAGAACGCGGCTCGACGGTGTTCCGGTTCCTGGGCATTGTCATTGAGTCCGGGCGCCTCGAACGCGTGCCGCTCGGACCCCTTGTTTTGGCGTGCCGACGTGCGATGCTAGTGTGGCGAATCCGAAATTCGCCGCATCAGCTCGTCGAGTGAAAGCGAGGCAATCGATGCCCATGAAGATCGCGGTCGTCGGCGGCGGTGTGATCGGAACGAGTATCGCCTGGCACTTGGCCATGCGTAAGCTTGGCGAGGTTCTGCTTGTCGAGCGAGACAGGCTTGGCTCAGGTACGACGTGGCACTCCGCCGGCAATATCACTTGGAAACCGTTATCCAATCACGATTTGGCGGTCCTTTATGCGCTCGAGACCATCGCACATCTTGAAAAAGATCATGACCGATCAACAGGGTGGTTGAAGACGGGTCGCATGTTCATTGCGCGTAGCGATGCTGTTAGGCAGGATTTCGAACGGTTCGATCGAGTAGCAAAAGACAAAGGCATCGGCGCTCGATGGCTCGAACCGGGCGAGGCGCAAGCGCTCAATCCGCTCCTCGACGGGTCGAAGGTCGGAGCGATTTGGTTCAATCCGCTGAGCGGTAGGGTCAATCCGGCAGATCTTACCGCGGCTTATGCAAGTGCTGCGCGCGCGGCCGGAGCGCGCATCCTGGAGAACCGGGAAGCTTTGCGCCTGTCATTGGCCGGCGGACGCGTATCCGGCATCGACACAAGAGAAGGTTTCATCGAGGCCGATACGGTCGTGGTTGCGTCGGGGTTATGGTCGCGCGGCCTTCTGGCGCCGCTCGGGGTGGGACTTCCGCAGGTGCCATGTGAGCATTTCTATGTGATCGCGAACACCTCGCCACGTCTCAATCGAGAAACACCTTCCTTCGTCGCCCCCGACGATCTCATCTACGGGCGCGAGGAAGTCGGTGGTTTCCTGGTCGGGTTCTTCGACGAGAATGCCAAGACGCTCGATCCATCGAGCTTGCCGAATCCTTTCTCGTTTACGTTACTTCCACCCGACTGGGACAAGATCGCCCCGTATTTTGAAAAAGCGGTGGAGATATTTCCAGCACTCGAAAAGGCGCCCATCCGCCACTTCATCAACGGACCCGAAAGCTTCACGCCAGACGGCAAACCATTGATTGGCCGGGTTCCCGATATTGACGGCCTCGTCGTCGCCACGGCCATGAACTCGGCCGGCGTGACCTGGTCTGCGATGACCGGCCACATCGTTGCCGATATGGTTGCAGGCGTCTCGCCGAAATTCGATCACGCTCGTTACGACCCGATGCGTTTTGGCGACAAAGGGCACGACATCGAATGGCTAAAGGGTCAAATCGCGGGAATTGTCAGCCTGGGCTATCGCAACCAGAATCGTTGAGGCTTACCGCGTTCGGCGGGGCGATTTTATCAATCCCGCAATGGGTCGTCGACCCTCGGCCAGACTTGTCGCAAAAGTTTCGTGTAGGGAATTTCAGCGAAGCGCCGCTGCAAGGCGCCCGGCGCATCCACATACAGAACCTCGCTCGCGATCGGAGCGAAGCCTGCATGGAAATGATTGGTCGATTTGACGACAACCACCCGACGCCGGCTGGGGTCAAGGCCGAGACCGGTCATGCATTCGGGATGAAAAACCTGAGTACGTTGTGTATTGAGGACGAGATCTATTCCGCTCGCGTGAATCCAGGCCGCGTCGCCAATCGGAAGCGAAACCGACCCGAAACGTTGGGTGAGGCCGGATTTGAGGCGGCGCACGGTCGCGCGGAGGTCAACGGGCGAACCGGAAGTACGACCCGACTTGCCGCCGATGCGGAGATCGAGCGTCGCACCCTCGCCGGCTTCGCGGCAAAAGCGAACCGCCACCGGGTCCCAGTGGAGCGCGCTCGCCACTTCGCGCAAACCTCGTTCGAGCATGCGCTGCAGTATGAATGTCGCATCGCCCGGCGCACCCCCTCCTGCATTATCCGAAGTGTCCGCGAGAACAACCGGACCCTTCGGCGCCGCAAGAGCGCGATCGAGGGCGTCATCGATCGAAAAGAACCGGGGAATGAGCCCGTCTCGCATCGCATAAACTTCGCGGCCCAGGGATTCGACGAGCCGTCGAGCGACGGCCAAGTCGCCATCGGCAACCACAAGCATCCGGGCGCCGACGTCGGCGACGTCGCCCCACGGAAATCCATGCCCGAATGATACGGACAAAACGCCATCGCGTCCTTCGACCGCCTTCATTCGATCGACAAATCCACGTAGTGGCTGTTCCTGAGTGCGGAACGTGCCGATCATGCGGCAGTCGAACGTCGCCATCACCGGATGCGTGCATCCAACTGCGGCGTCGACGACGATCCGAAATAGTTCTGCCGCCCGCTCGATAATGTCGATATGAGGATATTCCTTGTAGGTGACGATCGCAGTTGCCGAACGGACCATCCGGTCGGTGATATGGCAATGCAAATCAAGTTCGGCCCCTATCGGCACATTGTTGCCGACTTCCGCGCGCACGTGCTCGAGGAGATCGCCTTCCACATCGTCGTAGCCATCGGCCACCATGGCGCCGTGCAAAGCAAGCAAGACGAAATCCACCGGTTTCGCCTCTCGAAGGTCCCTGAGAATTTCGCCGCGAAACGACTCGTACACGGCACGACCGGTGACCCCACCGGGCTCGGCCACGGCACACAGGCTCTCGACAACCGTCCAGCCGTTGCTCTCGCCCGTCCTTCGCCAGACGTCGAGCTGTGCCGAGCAGGCGTTAAGCGGTCGTTGCGTCGCATCGCCGTGCGCGATCAGGCATTCTTCGAAGCTTTCCCATCCTGTAGGGATGGGTGAAAAGGTGTTCGTTTCGGTGTCGAGGCCGGCGATGAAGAATCTCATAAGCAGACCTCCGTCGTGGTTGGGGCAAACTCTCAAGATACAAAGCGGCAGCTCTCAGGTTATAAAGTGCCGAAGCGGGTCCAGTTCATGGAAGCGTTGCCCAAGTCGACCGTCGGTAAGATATTGGGCAAGGGCCTGCGCACTCTCGCGAGATAATGAGCGGTGGGAGGGATACGCTCGAACACCGTTGACGGTCGGCTGCCCGCATCGGCCGTGTTTACATGTGGCTGTCAGGACCCTGTCTTGAGCAAAACGGTCATACCCAACTCGAGCCCATTTGCTCGGCCGGATCGGTTGATGTCTGCACCTTCGGTCGAACCGCCTCGTTCATAGGCCCCCGCCCACAATGACATCGCGCGAAACCCGAGGGCGCTTTTGCCTATTTTTCGTGCCTCACGGCGTCGTGCGAGGATTATAGGGTCGCCCGGTGTGAAATGGTACGAAAGAGGGTCGGGAAGTGCCGGTACCAGCCGCCGGGTGCTTATCACCACAATGCGCGCGAAGGCAATCGCCAACGGCGCGCATCGCCGCCCGCCGGTTAGACGGTTTCCCCCATGCGGCGTCAAAACGCTTGGTTGTGTAGCGCCGGTCACTCCAGGAGGAAGGTAAAGCCTTGCTTTTCGAACAGGGCGCGGGCTTTGGCCGATTCGACATAGGCCAGGAAAGCAGCGGCATTGGGATTGCTCGATCCCGCCACGAGAGCAATCGGATAGACAATCGGCGGATGGGTATTTTCGGGGAAAATACCGGCGATTTTCACTTCGCGCTCGGCTGCGGCGTCCGTTTGGTAAACAATTCCGTAGGGCGCTTCGCCGCGCGCGACGAGGGCGAGGGCGGCGCGTACATTCTCGGCCTGCGCTATCTTGCGCTCGACCGACGACCACACGCCCAGGGAATCGAGTGCGGCACGGCCATACTTTCCAGCGGGAACGGCGTTCGTGTCGGCCATCGCAAGCTTGCCGTCGCCTAAAAGATTTGCGAGGGGGAAACCGGGCGTGATTTCCACAGCACCGGCGGCGCTGTCTTTTGGCACGATGAGAACCAGACGATTACCAAGCAGAGCCTTGCGCGACTCGGTCTGGATGAGTTTCCTCTTCTCCAGATAATCCATCCAATCGAGATCGGCTGAAATGAAGATGTCGGCTGGTGCCCCGGCCTCGATCTGCCGGGCAAGCGTCGAACTTGCCGCATAAGAAATGACCGCGGGCTTGCCGGTCTCCCGGCCGAATTGGACATTGATGTCGTCGAGTGCGTCCTTCAGGCTCGCCGCCGCGAAAACCAAGACCGATCGATCTTGCGCCATAACGGGCGTGAAGCCTGCACCGCTTGCCGATACGGCCAAAATGACAGCCGCAATCCATCGGTGGAATAGCCCGAACGGTCCGCGTTCGGGCGCCGTTGCCCTCTTCATGTTCATTGTCCTCTTGGTGCGCCGATTCGATATATCCAACAGAATATAATGCCTACCTGCCACTGGAAATGGCAAACTCTTGGACGATATCGAGGTGTGTTGGCGGCAAGTCCAACGCGTATCGGGGAGCGCGCAAAGGTGAGGACGACGGGAGCGACAAAAGTTGCAGCAGCTTGGGTATCGAGCGCCGTTATTGCGACCGCACTTTGGCTGTTGCCGGTCGGCCTTCCATGGGAGCAAGCGAGTGCTGCAGACCGGGTTGTGACGGACTCTGCAGGACGTGAGGTGAAAATCCCGCCGAAGGTCGATCGCGTTTTCGTAGCGGGACCTCCGGCCGCCGTCGTTGTCTACACGCTCGCCCCCGAGAAGCTGGTCGGTTGGACAGCTCCCCTCAGCGATGAGAAAAAGGCTCTGATGCCCAAGGAGTACGCGGCTCTGCCGGTCGTGGGACGGCTTACGGGGAGCAACGGCAACGCCATCATTGACGAGGTCGCTGCTCGGCATCCCGATATCATTCTCGATGTCGGCGACGTCGACGCTCGCTACTTCGCGCTGGCTGATCGAGTCCAGGAGAGAACAGGTGTGCCTTACATTCTGATGGACGGCCGACTAACAAAAACGGCGAAACTCTATCGACAGCTCGGCGATATTTTGGGCGCGACGGCGAAGGCGGCGGAATTGGCGTCTTATGCCGACGAGACATTAGCGGACCTCAAGCTTGTGCTCTCGGCAATCCCGCCGGACCATCGGCCGCGCATCTTCTATGCACGCAATCCGGATGCAACTCAATCGGCGGCCGTTGGGTCCATTATCGGGGAAATCTTCGACACGGTCGGTGCACTCAATGTAGCCGGGGAGACCAAGGACGCTATTACGCCCGATCAGGTTCACGCTTGGCAGCCGGATGTCATCGTGACGAGCAATGTCGAATTTGGCCGTTCTGCCCTGACCGACCCGCGCTGGCAGGGCTTGACGGCCGTGCGCGACGGACGCGTTTATCGAGCACCCCTCGATCCGTTTGGCTGGGTCGACGAACCGCCGAGCGTGAACCGACTGATCGGCATCAAGTGGCTAATCGCAGTCCTCTACCCTGGATCCAGCAAAATTGACATGCGGCAAATGGCCCGTGATTTCTATGCGCGCTTTTATCATGTGCAGTTGACCGAAAAGCAGCTTGATGGAGTCCTTGATGCCGCACACTGAACGCGTCCGGACCTGCCCTTTATGATCGGAGGAAACAATATGAGAATCAGCGCTCGCAATATTCTCAAAGGCAAAATTGTCGACGTAACGAAGGGCCAGACGACGGCGCACGTCCGCATCGACGTGGGTGGCGCCATCGTGACCGCTTCGATCACCAATGAGGCCGTGGATGACCTCAAGCTGAAAGCCGGTCAGGATGCATTCGCCGTCATCAAAGCCTCTGACGTGATGATCGCAATTCCTTGATCGCGTCGATATGTCCGCGACATCGCCTGACTACCGTGCCGATGACGGTGGCGCCTACGAAAGATTCCTCGGCCGCTGGACGCAGCGCCTCGCCCTGCCTTTCATCGAGTTTGCTCGCCTGCCTCCCCTCGGCGATGTGCTCGAGGTGGGATGCGGGACAGGAAGCCTCACCCTCGCCCTCGTTGAACAACGGCCGCAGGCTCACATTTTTGCCGTCGACGTTGCTGAACCCTACCTCACCTTTGCCCGCACTCGCGCGGGTGGGGAGCGGGTTCGATTTGAGGTCGGTGACGCGTGCCGGTTGAACTTTCCTTCCGGTCGATTTTCCGCCGTGCTTGCCCAGCTTGTGCTGAACTTCGTCCCTGACGCGGAGGCCGCCGTCGGTGAGATGCGTCGCGTCAGCCGTCCCGAAGGCGTCGTCGCGGCGGCCGTGTGGGACTTCCGCGGCGGGCTCGTGTATCAGCGGCTCTTCTGGGACACCGCATCCGGTGTCGATCCGGCGGCGGCGGCGGCGCGCGATCGACTGTTCTCTCATCCGCTGGCGTTGCCCGACGGATTGATCGACCTGTGGCGGCGAGCGGGACTGACAAGCATTGAGCGCGCCTCGATCACGATCCGGATGACCTATGCGAGCTTCAACGACTACTGGGAACCATTGCTCGGTGGGCAAGGGCCGGTCGGCACTTACGTGCAGGGCTTGACGCCGGGCATGCGTGAAAAGATCGAGGAACGCGTGCGAGCAGCCTATCTGTCGGGTGCTGGGGACGGACCCCGTTCGATGACGGCGACGGCCTGGGCCGTGCGTGGCGTGGCACCTTGATTTCTCGACCCGGGACATCGCCCGCAGGCTCACATTTTCGCTACCGTCGCCCTACCTGGTGCCTTGTGCGTCACGAGGGCTATCTCTTGGCTCAAGCAACCACCTCTTCTGCGATGGCTGCCAGCGCGGTGGCCATTGTCTTAAGATGTGGTCCGGTTTCAGCGGGAGCATTATGGCGTTTTGCGAGCCAAGTCGGATCGTTGTAGGCGAGCCAGGTCTTTCCTACCTCGTCTTGCCAAGCGAGCGCCCGGAGCGGCAGGTCAATGCCGATGGTCTGTGCGGCTTGCATCAGCGGCGTGCCGGCCTTGGGGTTTCCAAAAATAATGACTTCGGTCGGCCGCAACTTCATGCCCACTTTTGCCGCTGCCGCGGCGTGGTCGATGCGCGCAAGAATGGTAATGCCCCGCTTGGTCACCGCTGCCGCCAGCCGGTCCATCGTTTCCTTCGGGTCAAAATTGCTGATGCGAGCGGTAAAACCTTCGAGCGTCATGAAAAGGCTCCGCCGACGGGGTCAACGCATGCTGGCAACCGCTTCAGGGGCCGGCGAAAGAGTGCCCCCAAGGAATCGGCATGTGGCGACTGCGTTCCGAGCGCCGCACGCAAGCAAGTGGTCGGGTGCAAGATCCGGGAGTTCGACCATGCCTCCCTCCCACGCCTGCCGCGAAGTATATAAGGTACGGGTGCTATGGCCTACTCCATATACGGATCGACGAGGCTCTCCGTCCCCATGAGCGCACAATGACCCTAAGGGTCATAAAAGTGTAAGCGCTCTCGGACGAAGGGCCATCGATATACCGAACCCCGTTTTTGGATTAGGATTTTCACAGAGGGCGAAGAGGATTTCTGTGTCGCCTGAGCGCACCGAAAGGAGGCTGGCCGCCATCCTTGCCGTTGACGCGGTAGGGTTTAGCCGGCTTATGGGTACTGATGAGGAAGGCACCCTTGCGCGTCTCAAGGCGCATCGCCGCGAACTCATCGACCCTAAAGTCGCAGAACATGGGGGACGGGTAGTCAAAGGCACCGGCGACGGGGTCCTGGCCGAGTTTTCATCCGTTGTGGATGCAGTTCGCTGTGCCATCGAGATACAGGAGGCCATGACCACCCGTAACGCCGACGTACCGACCGACAATCGGCTCGATTTCCGCATCGGCGTGAACGTCGGCGACATCATTGTCGATGGCGATGACATTCATGGCGATGGCGTCAATATAGCCGCGCGACTCGAAGGGTTGGCGCATACGGGAGGTATCTGTATGTCGCAGGCGGTTCTTAATCACGTCCAGGGCAAGCTGCCAATCGAAGTCGACGATGCCGGCGAACAGGCTCTCAAAAACATCGATCGGCCCATCCACGTCTATCACGTCGTTATGGAACGTGCGGCAATGCCAGTGCCGCCAAAGGCGCAAGACTTAGCACTGCCGGACAAACCATCGATTGCGGTGTTGCCGTTCGAGAACCTAAGTAGGGATCCCGAGCAGGAATATTTCGCCGATGGGATGGTCGAGGACATCATCACGGCATTATCGCGCATGCGCTGGTTGTTCGTGATCGCGCGAAACTCCAGTTTCACTTACAAGGGCCGCGCCGTGGACGTGAAACAGGTGGCACGCGAACTTGGCGTCCGGTACGTGCTTGAAGGCAGCGTTCGGAGGTCGGAAAACCGCGTCCGGATTGCGGGCCAGCTCATCGACGGTTCAACCGGTGCGCATTTGTGGGCGGACCGCTTCGAGGGCGAGCTCGAAGATGTCTTCGACCTGCAGGACCGGATGACCGAGAGTGTCGTTGGCTCGATCACGCCGAAGCTGGAGCAAGCCGAGGTCGAGCGCGCTGCGCGCAAACCGACCGAGAGTCTCGACGCCTACGATTACCATTTGCGGGGAATGTCTAGCCTTCATCGG
>DASPOR010000032.1 GCA_035625915.1 Alphaproteobacteria bacterium
CGGTCCGGCGCAACGCGCCGTGGCGACGGCGGTCGCGGACTGCGTCAAGGACGGTACTATTCCCGTCGCGGAGGCCGATGACGTTTTCATTTCCGTCGGCGTGTTCATCCACTGGGAAGCGGCTGACGACAGGAAAATTCAGGACTTCAATTACGAAGCGACCAAGTTGGCAATCAAGCGCGCGGTCAATGGAGAGCCGAGCGCCAAGCACATGCTCGAACAGCGCGACAAGGTCAGCCACCCGTTCGCCGCGCACAACTAGGCCGTTGCTCGACACTTTGAATTGGCGGCAGAGTCCCGCCGCGATTGCCAACCGCGCGTGGCCTCGCTTTCGAATGAGGCCACGCATGGGGAATGGTTAGCAAAGTGGCGCTAGGACCTCTGGTACCAACCGGCCGTCATGAATTGCCGACGCAACGAGTGCGCCTGCAATCCCCATGGCGGCCAGCCTTTCGAGGTCTTGAGGTCCGCGCACCCCGCCGGCCGCCCAAACGAGTCGGTTTCCTGCTTTTTCTTTGATTGCGGCGAGGCGCGGGAAATCCGGGCCGAGATCGGTACCAACTCGGGCGAGCGACATCACGATGACATTGTGCGGCCAAAGGGCTGGCTCCGTCTCGAGCAGCACGGGGCCGACGAACTCGCCGCCGCGGTAATCGAGCGACAGCACGCACCCGCCATCGCCCAGCCTCTCGCGGGTTGCGGCGAGGGTGTCGCCGTCGGGCAGGCTTTCGCTGCCGAGCACGGGGACAACTGCCGGGCCGGCGGTGTTGATTGCCGCCTCGACACTTGTCGCACCGCAATCGACCCATATTTCGAGTGTCTTATGCAGCCGTCCAAGCCTTGTTATTGCCTTTCTGTTGTCAGCCCGCCCTTCGATGGCATCCAAATCCGCGATATAGAGGCGGCGAAACGGCGCGAGTGACAGCAAACCGGCCAACACGTCGGCCGGGGAACTCGTCTTGGCCAAGGGCGTGCGGATCGGGCGATAATGGGCACGATCGCCCGCACGGGCGTGTACGATGCGGCCTCCTTTGAGGTCCAGCACGGGAATGACCGAGAAGCGAGTCGCCATGGAGGTTCCGGGTGCGGATTTTCGTTTGTGAATATATTACAGGCGGCGGCCTGCAGGGTGGCGTGGCACCCGCGTCGCTTATCGCCGAAGGTGCGATGATGGTGCAAGCCCTTGCGGCCGATCTTGCCGATATTTCCGGCGTCCGCGTCCTGGCCGCGTACGATCCGGCCGTGACGCTCGGCCCGCTTCCTGCTGAACTACGCGCCGTGGCGCCGAACGGCATTTGGCGCCAATGGCAAGAACTTGTCGCCGAAGCCGATGCCGTATGGCCGATCGCACCGGAAACAGACGGAGCCCTCGAGCGCCTTACCGAACTTGCGGGAAAGGGAGGCCGCCCGGTCTTAAATAGCCGCCTCGCCGCCCTCGCCATTGCGCGCAGCAAGCTCGCGACGTTCCGCCATCTTGCAAGCCGCGGAATCCCAGTGGTACCCACCGTCGACGCCCAAGACGATCCGCCGGCTAGCAAAGCGGGGTGGGTCGCAAAGCCGGACGACGGTGCAGGCTGCGACAACACCATTTTTCTCCCCGATGCAATCGCCCTCGCGCGCTGGCGCCGTGCTGGGCCGGCAGCCTCATCGGTGCTCCAGCCCTTCTTGCCGGGGGCGGCATTGAGCGGGTCGATTCTCGCGCAAGAAGGCCGGTCGTGGCTTCTCGCCTGCAATCGCCAAAATGTCGAGATAATGGGGGGGAAGTTTGCCTATCATGGCGGCATCGTGGGTGGCGCTGAAGAATTCCGCGCCCGCCTCGAGCCGATCGCCGCGCAAATCGCCGCGGCATTACCCGACCTTTGGGGCTACGTCGGCGTCGATTTGATCGACGGGCCGGGCGGCCCGGTGGTACTTGAGATCAATCCCCGCCTGACCACCTCTTACATTGGGCTCAGGCGCAGTCTTGGACTCAACCCGGCCGCTCTCGTTCTCGCACTACTCCATCGCAAGATCGGTTCCATCGTCCGGCCGCTCTCGCCACAACCCGTCGAGATCGCGGTTTCGGGCTTCGAGGCGGCCGCATGACGGAAATCGTCGGCCTCGACATTGGCGGCGCGCACCTCAAGCTTGCGCAAGTGCGCAATCGCCGGGTGGTGGATGTCCGCCAACTTCCCTGTCCCCTGTGGCAGGGACTCGATAAACTTTTCTTGGCGCTCGGACAGGGCTTCGCCGGCCGTGCTCCACCGGAGCGGATCGCCGTCACAATGACGGGCGAGCTTGCAGACATATTCGCGAACCGTGCGGCGGGGGTACGGGCGATACTCGATTGCCTGGTCGCCGTCGCACCCGGTGGCAAAATCTCGACCTACACGGTCGATGGCCGCTTTGCATCACCGGAGGAGGCAAAATCGAGGCCCGAGCGCGTGGCTTCGGCAAATTGGCACGGGACGGCCAAGATCGCCGCCGCCCACTGCGATGAGGGGCTTCTCCTCGACATCGGAAGCACCACCACCGACGTGATCCCGTTTCGCGATGGGCAAGTCAGGGCACGCGGCACCGATGACGCCACGCGCATGACCCATGACGAGCTCGTCTACACCGGCGTCGTGCGAACGCCTGTTATGGCGGTAGCGCGTCAGTTGTCCTTCGCGGGAGAGCATGTCGGCGTGATGGCCGAGCATTTCGCGACGATGGCAGACGTCTATCGCGTGACCGGCCAACTCCCGTCCCACGCCGACCAGCATCCGAGCGCGGATGGCCGGGGCAAGTCGGTCTCGGAAAGCCGGGCCAGGCTTGCCCGAATGATTGGCTTCGACTTCGCAATGGCATCCGATTTGGCTTGGTCCGCTCTGGCGCATCAAATCGCCGCCCGCCAACTCGAAGCGCTCGAAGCGGCCTGCCATCGCGTGTTGTCTGCCTTTTTGCCGGCACCCGACGCTCCGATCGTCGGCGCTGGAGTCGGACGGTTCATCGGCGAGGAGCTTGCCAGCCGTTTACGCCGACCTTATCGCAGCGTTGCGGCACTCATTCCGGCGGAACCCGCGGTCGCCGAGGCCGCCGCCGATTGCGCACCCTCAGCGGCCGTAGCACTGTTGCTGGCGGAGGCTTGAACCACAGCGGTTGATTGTACTCTCCTCGATGCCGCCTCGATCGCGGCGCGCACGCGGACGACTGCGTCACGATCGATAGGCCCATCGCGACGGCCGCTTGTCAGCGCCGTGCGAAAGCCGAGATAGTCAGGCCCGAGCGGGACGAGGTGCGGGACGTCGTCGACGCCGAGCGAGCCCGCCAAGCCCGTGAACAACCGGCACCCCCGCGCACGAGCAACAAATTCCGCAAGTCCCTGAAGCGGCAGATGGCGGGTAAGTGGTCCGGCACCTTTGTCAGCGGTATCGAGCATCACGCCGCGAAATCCCGCGGCGGCGAACCGGTCGACGAGGGTAAGTTCGGGTGCGCGGTCCGCGAACAAGACCGCGACAAGCTGCCGGCCGCTTGCCGCGATGGACGCGAGGGCAAGAAGGGTCGACTCAAGCGCGCCATCGAAAATGCCGATCTTGACGATGTCGACGCCCGACTTCGCCATCTCGTCGACCGCTGACGCCACCAGTGTTGGATCGAGCGGCATGTCGCCGATCGTCGCACTCACGACACACCGCCTGTCGACGGCTTTGAGGATTTCGCCGATTATCCGCTCAGGCAATCGCCCGAGCGCCCCGGCCCCCGGCTCCTTGAGATCGAGAATATCCGCGCCACCCTCGAGTGCAATGAGCGCCTCGTCGCGATTGCGCACGCTGGCGAGGAGAGCGGTCACGATGCGGCCTTTCCCTCTGACCCGGAACGGAACGCTGCGATGCGCTCGATCAGCCAATTCCATGCTTGAAGCTCGCGCGGACCCGCGGTCTTCTCGATCGCTATATTTAGATAGGCAATTTCACGCTCGATCTTTTCCGGCGGCAGCATGTGAAGCCGGCTGACCAGGATGGCCGCCTCGATGACCGCCGCTTGCGCGCGATTGAAACCCGCGAAGGGGGCATGAGTCACCCGATGCACGATCCGACCGAAGAATCGCGGCCGCAACTCATCCTGCTCGACGCGATCAACAACGAGCTCCTCATGGCTTAGTGCGGCCTCGAGCACGGCGCACGCGATCGTTTCGGCCGGTCGAACCGGCCAGTTTGGCCGTCCCGTGAGGCAACCTGCGAAGATCCGCACGTCGTCCGTGTGATTGATGACGGCGCGGTCCGCCCGTGTCAGGTTCTCGAGGGTGATCGACGGTCGAAAGGGGGCGAGGATCGGCGTCCCATCGCGCCATGTAACACCCATCGGGGCGATGTGTGCGGTGCCGTCCGCATTCAATGTCGTAATGATGCTTTCGATGATCATCGCGCCGTCAGCCTGCCGCCTTGCGCCGCTTGCGACGGGCTTGAAGGGTTGGGCCCGGTGCGCGCTGAACAAGATGCGACTCCTTCGGCCTGTCCACGGCACATCCCCAATCGAGCGGTTGATCCTGCACGTATCGCTTGCCGAGTTGCCATGCGATTTGCGCACGGCCAAGCTCGAGGCCGAGATAGAAGGCGTGGGCGCCATCGGTCTCCACGCCAAGGACGTGGAATAGTTCGTACGCATCCTGGGCGACGTTGTGGCCGTCATTGTTGTAGACGTGAATGCCATCCTCCGCCGTTTCGATACGGAAATTTCGGTCGCGGATGAGGGACGCGGTTTCGGCGATTTCTTCGCTCGTGCCAGCGAACGGCCGCCTGTCGCGCAGGCCCATCAGGCTCGCGTCGATCCCGATCGGCAGGCGCTGTAGCGTTTTCGCCGCGTGCATCAAGCGTCGGGCCCGATCCGCCTCACGGATCGCGCGCCTGCAGTGTGGACTCGTCTGCACGACAAGAACGTCCGTGATCGCAAGCTCGGCGATCATGCCGAAAAGAAGCGCGTTGACTCCCGTCGTGTCGGCGTCGGTGAGCTCGGTCAGATTGCCGACGCCCATGAGAATGGGCGCCTCCGGCAAGCGGCGGCGAAGCTCCGCATAGCGCAGAAGCGACGCCGTGAAACCGAAGGGAATCGGATCGAGCACGGAGTCGAGAATATAGCGTCGGCCATTGCGCTCGAGACGTTCGGCCGCACGGCACAAGGAATCGATGTCGCCCGAGACACTCGGGATCAGGACCGGCACGGCAGCCACCTCGTCGAGAACGTCGAGGGTCGTCTCATTCAAGCTCAGCAGAAAATCCGCACCGGCCCGCCCGCCGCGACGCAACTCCTCCGAGTCGGCTGAGTCGACGCTTGCCAAGAGACCCGCCGCCTTGAGTGCCGCGATTGCGTCTTCCAGATGCGGAAAGGGTGTTGCGGGCAGGCAGCCGAGGTCGATGACATCTGCACCCTCGGCCGCGAATGCTTGTGCGCGCGCGAGAATGCCGTCGAGCGGCAGGAGCGGCGCATCGACGATCTCTGCAAAAATGCGCACATTGTGCTGCGTCAAGTCGATGCCTTGGGACTCCTTGCCGAAATGCGTGGGAAGATCGTGCAGGTCCTCGGGCCCGCGCTCGAAGCTCGCCGGGAACAAGCCGTCCAGGCTCGCAAGGTCGCCGCGGCAATGGCCGGGTACGACGACCCGCTCGGCGCCGAGTGCATCCTTCGGGAGCCGGCGGCGGATGAGATCGACCGTCATGAGCCCCGCGACCTGGATGCCCATATCGTGCACTGTCCATACGAAGTCGAGGTCCGCAAGACCCGTGAGCACGGTGCGCAGTCGCTTCTCTGCGAGGTGGCCCGTCAGGAAGAGTGTATGCCCGGACATGCGAGTCGAGCCTTTACGGCTGCCTCCAACTCTGTCATCGACATGACGACTTGTGTGTCCTCGAAGGCCCTGAGCCGCTCGACATTCTCGAGATCGATGCGCCGGGGATAGACCTTGACCATACCCCCAGGGGCCAGTGTGTCAAGTTCGGGGGCCGTGTCGCAGGCAAACACGATAGCCGGAATCCGGCATTTGCCAGCTTGGGCAAAGACGTTCGTCGCAAGCGTGTCGGAAATGCCCGCCACGCATTTGGCAACCGTGTTCGAGGTCGCGGGCGCCAGGACGAGCGTATGAAAGTGACCCTCGTAGAACAACCCGACCGGTGCTGCGGAGGCGGTCGTGTCGCGAAAGATGCGCGTATCATGGGGTAACCCGCCCAATCGCGACTTGTACATGCGGATCACCTCGGCGGCGGCCTTGCTCACGAAAAGGTCCACACGCTCAAGCGTCGCCATGAGCTCAAGGCACTCGGTGAAAAAATGACCCGAACCGGTGAGCGCCCATGCGAGCCGCCTTACGGGAGCCTTCGCGTGCGCGGTCATGACAATGCGACTTCCGAGCGCAACTCGGCGGCAAGATGTTTCTCTTCGCCGGGTCCAAAGCAGTGCAATCCGAACTTCGCACCCGCAACGTAGCGTGGAAACGCCGGATCGACGATCCCAAGATCCGCCAGCCGGTGTGCATCGTGGGGCGGGCCGACCGTGACCGATTTGATTAACAGGAGGTGGCTGGCGCCGAGTCGTCGGGCGAGCCAAGCGGCGAGGCTGTCGGAGGTGATCTCCCAGCTCGTCGCTACTTCGGGTGCGGCATCGATCATTGCTCGCGGCTGCCAGAGCGCGACCCGATCCGCGGCAAGGGCCGCACGAATTCCGGCTTCCGAATCGCAGAGATGAAAAGCGGGCTCGAGGTCTGCGAGCAGGAGCGCATACTGCTCCATCGCAAGAAGCGCCATGCGGTGCGCCGCGAGATCGGAAAAGCGATAGGACGATTGAGCCGCGCGGACGGCATCGGCGAATTCCCCACCGCCGGGCACGATCGCGGCCCGTCCCGCACCGTGGTTGGACAACACGTCGAGCCAGTTCTCGAGGGTTCGGGCTTTGGCTAAGCTGCCACCGAGCTTGACAACAAGCATCATGGACCCGGTGGCGCAATCCGGCGATGCCGCTCCATGACGACGCCCACGCTTTCGGCCTCGGGATAGGGCTCGAGCTTTTCGACCGAAACCCACACGCCGATCGCCCGTGGATCTTCGAAGCAACGCTCAATAACGCGGCTTGCGAAGATTTCGACCAATTCGATGTGACCCGCGGCCGCTATGGCGCGAACGCCTTCGACGATCGTCTCGTAATTGAGCACGGCATGCATATTGTCGCCCGCGTCGTGCTCGATCGTGACGAGGACATTGACCCGAACTTGCTGAGGCTTCTGGCGTTCGTATTCGTAGATGCCGATGCTGGAAGCGACCACGAGATCGCGCACAAAGACCCGGTAAGCCGACCCCGCCTGTTGCATGGGTCGCTGATGGATCCGTAACGCGTCGGCGAGCATCCACCTGGTTTCCATGCCGGGAAGAATGCCCGATCCGCCCGCGTTTTGGCAATCGCCCACTTCAAGCGATCGACCGTGCGGAGGGCTAAGCGGGCTCGCCCAGCCGGGAGAGCGTCTGGCGCTCGACCTTTGGCGCATCGCCGATGCGCAGATAGCGCAACGGTGGGGGGACGCACCTTCAGCTTTGGGGAGTGCGGGGAGCGCGTCATGGTCGGGCGAGAGCCCGCACGCGGGATCGACGGCGCCGGCATTTCCCGTGAGGGCAAACGCCAGGCACCGGCATCCGCCCCGGTCGATCTCGCGGCGCTCACAGGTCCGTTGCAACGCGCCTAAATCGCGATGCACCCTCGGATTCCAAGTCGGTGGCGCGGGTTTCCTGCGAAAATATTCGCCAATTCGAGGATCGACGCTTCGGTGTGTCGGGCCAGTGGCGTCAAAAGTCGATTCTTGTTAGATTCGCCAAAGCCTCAATTTCGCCCGTTTTGTGGTGACCGACGAAGACCGTCTGCCCAACGAAACCCGCCGCAATGACGCATATGGGGTGCGCCGATGATTCACCGCGTTACGCAAAGAGCTCTCGTCGTTTGTGGGTTTCTTTTGACCGCCGTCGGATTCGCTACAGCAACGAATTCGGCGACAATCACAAGCCCGGTCGCGACAATAACCCTCCACATGCCGGATGGGAGCGCAAAATCCTTCCCCGTTCGCGGGCAAGAGGGAATCACGGTCGAAAGAGCCATGCAGCTCGCGAGAATCAGATACACCGTGAGTTACTACGGGAGTGTCGGCTATGTGCTGATGCAAGCGAACGATCAGCCGCCGCAAACGAACGGTGAGCTGAAGAGGGGCGAGCCCTTCTGGTTGCTTTGCGTCAACGATCGCAATCCGCATATCGGAATGTCCTCTGTGAAGCTGAAAGCCAACGATCGCGTCGATTGGTACTGGACGACGAACGGGCAAGACAAATGTCCAATGGATTCCTCATAATCGTGAGTCGAATGCAGCAACGCGGCGAGGGAAAAAACATGCGTGCACTAAGTTTTGCCTTTGCTTTGCTTGTCGGTATCGTCTGGCAAACGGCAGCGAATGCGGCATGCGAGCCGTCGATCGTTGCAAATATCGATAGAGACATGGACAGGCATTACATCTACGTCACGAATATCTGTAATGATTACTATATGAACTTCGCTGCCTGCGTAACAACCGGCGAGGGAGAGCCCGTTATCATTGGGACGGTCGATCCCATATTACCGGGGGAGACGAGAACGATCGACGTGGGCAAAGATCTAAAGTTTCACGCCGCCATCAAATATTTGGCATGGCAGGGTCACGATTTCAGGAACCCCTGCACGTAGGTGCGGCGCAAATAGGGGACATACCGTTGAATCCAGATCAAGCGCTTTGACGGCCTCATAACGAACACTCCCGCCTCTGACGCGTCACTTCTGCTTGTGACGCATTTTTGGAAATTCACTTAATTGCGTCACCCTTGAGGATCCAAGCCTATCCCGCACAAATCAAGACGACGCGATCCTCTAAATATGGACCCCTCGATGCTCGCGCCGACCGTTTCGGTTCCTCGAGTGGATATCGGCATGCATGAAGGCGAGGTTCCAGCACGGGGCCCCCAATCCCGATCCGCGTATTGACGTATACAATCTCGATATATAAGACTGACCAACTCAGAAGTGGGATTCCGAGCGATGCTGACGCGCGATCAGATCGAGGAATACTTCGAGCGCGGGTTCACAATCGCAGAGGGCGTTCTTGATGGCGCCATCCTCGATGGAGTGCGCGCGATCATCGACGGGATCGTGGAAAACGCCCGCTCGGTTACTCGCAACAATGAGGTCTACGATCTCGAAGAGAGCCATACGCCTGCGAAACCGAGGGTGAGGCGTATCAAGGAGCCAGTTGATCGGCATCCACTGTTTTGGGAACTCCTGAGGTCTGATGGCATTATCGGTCCCGTCAAGCAATTGATCGGGCAGAACCTGCGGCTTCATGGAAGCAAGCTCAATATGAAGTCGGCGGGATATGGTGCTCCTGTAGAGTGGCACCAGGATTGGGCGTTTTATCCCCATACGAATGAGGACATCCTGGCGATTGGCGTCATGCTCGACGATGTGACGCTCCAAAACGGTCCTCTGCAGATTATACCGGGCAGTCATCGCGGACCGATATACAACCATCAGAATGACGGGTTTTTCGTCGGTGCCATAGATGTTGCCGGCTCTGGCCTCGACGTTGGAAAGGCTGAAGCGCTGACCGGTACCGCTGGGAGCATGACTATCCATCACGTCCGTGCGATCCACGGGTCAGCGCTCAATCTCTCAGGCCAGCCCCGTCGGATGCTGTTTTACGAGATTGCGGCGGCGGATGCCTGGCCGCTTGCAACCTACCTTCCAAACTATTCCGATTTCGAGCATTTCTTTAGCAAGCGCATGATTACCGGGATACAGACACTCGAGCCCCGCGTGGTACCCGTTCCAATACGGATGCCCGGCGCGCTCCGCCGCAGCTCGGAGTCGATCTACAATCTTCAGCTAGCAAGCAAGCGCTACTTCAATCCTTTTCAAGAAGCCGGCTAACCGGCAGGCACACGCGACATGGCGCGCCTCAGGCGCGACGGTACAGCAATAGGGAGGATATTGCAGGGGTCTGTCGCATCGTTCCAATCTAGAAGCAGCTTTCGTCCTTTCGCAAAAGTAGTACCTGTCATCCACAGAGGCATAAACGTCAAAGGAGGGACACGGCTATGAATGTTTTTTTGCGAAATCCATCGAACGCGGTAAAGCGGGTCCGACGATTGTCCGGTGGTCTATTTCCGTTACTACTGCTGGTGCCGCTTTTTCTATTCTCGAGCCATGTTGGCTATACGGCAGGCCCCTCCGACGAAAGCGCTACTAAAGCGATGGAACAATGGGGCTGGTCACCTATGGCAGGCTCCATCCCGCCTTTCGCGTGCAAGGATGATTCTTACGACCGTGCGGTAAAAGACGGCATCACGTTCGGTACTTACGATCTACAGCCATACCTATTTAAGTCGGCAAACGGCGAGCCTCAGGGATTCGAATGGGATCTGCTCAAGGCGACGTTGGCCTATGCAGGTATCGACAAAATAAAGCTGTTATACGCCGATTACGGAACATTGCTCCCCGGACTCGTGGCGAAGCGCCTTGATTTATTCCCTGCACATGAGACCCCTGAACGTCTCAAGCTCATAGCATTCACCGGTCCGGTTTACTGGTATGGCCCTGCAATTGCGGTTCCTGCAGGTAATCCGGCTAAAATTCAGTCCTACGGTGACTTGGTTCGGTCAGATGTAACGGTTGGGGTCGTCAGCGGTTCGGCGGCACAGCTGTACATGGAGCGAGTGAAAGGACATATCGTTCCATACAAGGATGAACTACTCGAACTTGCTAGCCTCGTTGACGCGAGGGAGTCAGCCATTCTTGAAGATGCGCCTTTAATAGCGCAGTACCTGAAAGCCAAGCCAGATGCGAAGATTGAGGTCTTAACCGAAGTTCAACTTCCGCCGAAGACCCTTGCGGAAATGGGGTACGCTTATTTTCGATGGGGGGTAAGGAAGGAGGACTGCAGTCTGGGGTTGGCGATCTCACGCGCTCTGATTGAAGTCCGTGCAAATGGCGTGGTACGGGACATCCTCGAAAAGTCGGGAATGGGCAAATACGCAAAGGTCAATATACCCGGCCTGAGCGACTAATCGAGTTCGAGGTATGGTAGCGCGGTCATTCGTGGCCGCGCTACCCCACCATGAGTACCAGTCCTGCATTATGCTTCGATGTGCCATAAGATCGGCGTCGAGTGTGACAACATTCCACGCTGCCTCTTGTCCCGCCCTGAACAAGCGGCTCTGAACCGACACGCACAAGCGTTCGAATTTTTGTCCATCGTAGTCCACGTTCGGCTTGACAGACGAAAGCCGAACTATCGCCGCCGCAGTGGCATTTCAAGCTCGGCACCAGCTCAACTCACTCCTCCGGAGATGCACTCCAATGCTATTTGACTGGCAGCTTGCCCGCGAATCTCTGGTTCCTCTTCTCTTAGGCACCAAGATAACCGTGCTCTTTACCTTCCTCGTGATGGTTATCAGCCTCATAGGAGCTGTACCGGTAGCACTTGCCAGGCTCTCCAAATATCGCCTTATCAGATGGGCTGTGACCATCTACGTGAACGTATTTCGCGCGACGCCGCTTTTGATCCAACTCATATACATTTACTATGCGCTGCCCGTTTTCGGAATTCGCCTTTCACCGTTCATGGCAGGTCTCGCTGGGCTGTCACTTCACTACATTCCCTTCATTGCAGAAGTATACCGCTCCGGAATCCAAGCGATCCCGCAAGGCCAACGTGACGCCGCACAGGCTCTCGGTCTCAGTCGTTGGCTGATCAATCGAAAGGTCATCTTCCCACAAGCTTTCAGAATTGTGATTCCGTCATTGGGAAATTTCTTCGTCTCTCTGGTGAAAGATACGTCGCTACTGTCAGTTTTGACCGTGACCGAACTCGTCTTTTCCGGCGAACTTATCGCTGCGCGGACCTATGACTATTTTACCGAGTACACATTGGTCTTTGTCTTTTATCTCGCCCTCGGATCGCTAGCGATTTGGTTAGTCCAAGTAGTTGAGCGGCACGCGCCAGGCGTCGGTTCCACGAAGGCGCCCGGCCGAAGGGTTATTCTCGGGCTCGCCGAAGCCAAAACGACGGAGAGGTAGACCGTGTACGGAAAGAAGGGTCCAGAGTTTCGTACCAGAGCCGTCCATTAATGCGTTCGTGCCGCAAGCACGTTGCATCGCCGTCGCGACCGGCGTCTTTGTGACGATTGACGATATCCGCACAGTGAGATTTCAGGATAAATCAGCTCGGCTTCATGGACTCGCTCGGTCGCGAGAGTTTAGGTTGGTGTTCCTCGGGAGGCCGAGCAAGGCGCTGTACGTCGAGAGGAGGAGGCTCCCTGAGCGATATGCCGGCTGCGAGGCTTCTCACCAAAGCGACCGACGCCCCGTCGTCGACAGCGTCAATATCGAAACCGCCGGTCCACGCGGACCTGCGTTGTTGCAGGATGTGTGGCTGATCGAGAAGTTGGCGCTCAGGGACCGGCACTTCCAGCATACCGATTTTTACAAGGTGATCCTCGGCTCCGCTTGGGCAACCTGACGGCAACCGTCCATTCGGCGGCGCGGCGCGAGGCCCCGACGGTCCTGCGTCGATCAACGCGAGGACCTTCCTTCGACCGGAGCGGCGTGAGATCCGTTCCTGGCCTGTATCGGGCAAGGAATACGGTGCATTTTGTCGTTGCTCCTCAAAACGATCCAAATGCCGAGCCAAGCAAGATAACAGCCGCAAGCGCGAGAACGGAACTGACGATGCCCACCATTACGACGCCGAAGTAGCTCTCGCGATGCGTCGACCCGCAAATGGAGAGCACGGTGACCACCGCACCGTTGTGCGGCAATATGTCGAGCGTTCCCGAGCCGATCACAGCGACGCGGTGCATTAACGCAGGACTAATTCCTGTGTGTGAGGCGATGGTCATGAAGGTTTGTCCAAGCGAGTCGAGTGCGATTGTCAGGCCGCCGGAGGCCGAGCCGGTGAGGGCGGCGAGCACATTCGTTGCCAGGGCAAGTGAGACCAGTGGCCCGCCTTCGATCCCCAAGACCCAGTCACGTACCATCCCAAATGCCGGTAAGGCCGCAACGACAGCCCCAAATCCAACGAGGCTCGCGACACTGACAGCCGGCAAGACGGATGCATTGGCGCCTGCGTCCATGCTCTGGCGCAGTGCCGGCAGGCGGTTACGGTTAAGGAGGATTAGCGTGACAATCGCCGTGGCGAGTGCGACCACAACAGACCAGACCCCCGCCACAGCAGATATCGAAGTGCCGCCCCAACGTTCTTCGGCCAAGAATGAAAAGTTCAGTCGTGGCAGAACAATTAGCGACATCGAGAGGTTGACCACCACCACGACGATGAGTGGCAGCCCCGCGATATAGATCGGTGGCGGGGTTTCGCTGTGACGACCACGACGTATCTCGGCCGGGTCGAACTCACGCGCGGTGGTGGCGCGCTCGCGCACATTCTCATCGTCCGCCGCTTGATCGACGCCCATGGGACTGTCCGTTCCATAACCCTCGCCCGATTGGCGAGCCGCCGCCTCGGCTCGCCTGAGCCACCACAAACCGAAACCTAGCATGATAATGGAAGCTACGATGCCCAGACCGGGTGCTGCAAAAGGCGTTGTGCCGAAGAACGGCATCGGGATTGCGTTTTGAATCGACGGCGTGCCAGGCAAGGCGGACATGGTGAAAGTCGAAGTGCCGAGCACGATCGCCGCGGGCATCAGTCGCCTGGGAATGGCCGCGGCACGGAAGAGTTTTTGAGCCATTGGGGCGAGCACAAAGAAGGCGACGAACAGGCTCACGCCGCCGTAAGTGACCAGCGCGCCGGCGAGCACGACCGCGAGCATCGCGCGGCGCTCTCCCAGGCTCCTGGTCATGTAATCCGCGACGGCTGAGACCGAGCCGCTGTCGTCCATGAGCTTGCCGAAGATGGCTCCCAGGAGGAAGAGGGGAAAGAACTGGGCCAAGAACCTCGCGGCACTTCCCATGAAGATCTGCGTCCAGTTAGCGAGTAAAGGCTCCCCTCCGAATGCCGCGGCGACAAGTGCTGCGACGGGAGCGAGCAGCAGCACACTCCAGCCCCGGTATGCGAGCCAAATCAGTAAACCAAGTCCAACAAGGATGCCCACGAGGCCCATATTTCAACACTCCGCCAACAAAACGTCCAAATCGGCTGTCGATCGCTTGCCAAGGTCGTGGGCGTGTGCCTTCAGGAACTCGCCCGCAGCACGGCGCCCCTCCTCTCGCAGCATTACGACGAAGTCCCACTCCGCGTTGAGCTTCGATGAGGCGCCGAACTTCGCTAGCATATCGGTCTTTATTCTATGCGTCCGCATCTGCGCCCATCGCGCACCCTCCCCTTTTCCTGCATCGACCACCTGGCGCAGGAGCGCGATCATGCGGAGTTCCTTCGAGAGGGGCGAATTGAAAGAAATCTCATTGAGCCGATTCAGGATGTCCGTGGCTGAGCGCGGAATCTCCGGTCGTTCGGGCGGATTGATCTGCACCAGAATGGTATCGTGGGCATCGCTTTCGCGGATGAGCGGCGTGATGGTGGGATTGCCGGCGAAGCCGCCGTCCCAATATGCTTCTCCGTCGATTTCAACCGCGCGAAACATGGTCGGAAGACAGGCCGAAGCGAGGAGCACATCCGCCGTGATCTCTGGGTTGCGGAAGATACGCCCGCGACCGGTTCGCACACTCGTCGCGGTGATGAACAGCCTGATCGGGGAGTGAATGACGCGATTAAAATCGATAGTCCCTTCAAGAATGCCTTGTAGCGGATTGTAACCCAACGGATTGAGGTCATAAGGCGACAGTATCCGCGACATCAGATCCATTGCGAAATAGGCCAGGGACGTATCGAGCGTCCAGCGACCCGTGAGACGATCAAGGGGAGAGCGCTGCAACGGGCTGAACACCGCGGCTTGCGACACGCGCTGCCAAAATTTATCGAGGGCCGCGCGCGCGCCTTCAGCGCCCCCTTCCGTCCACCCGTCCGCCAGCACCGCAGCGTTCATTGCTCCCGCCGAGGTGCCGGAAATCCCCGCGAAATGAAGCCAGTGCTCTTCAAGCAGGCGGTCTAGCACGCCCCAAGTGAACGCCCCATGGGAGCCGCCGCCCTGAAGGGCTAGGTCCACCGGAACTCGTTCGCGCTTTGCGCTTTTCGACCCCACGGGCTGCCCCACCTTCTCCCGACATCGCGGTATCGGTAGCCATCCGATATTTTGTCTTGCTTTGCTGCGTTCCGGCCTCGCTTAAAATGCGCTCGCATCGGACGGTCACGAGATCACAGCAGAGCGCCCTTCGTCGATACTTTTATGATATGGACGCAGAAATCCAAAATCGCCATAGGCACTGACGCCAAGCATCGCAGGTTACATCACTGGCTTGCCGAGTGTTGCGGATCCGAAATTCGCCACATCTGAGTGCGGGACCGTGAGCGAATTTCGGACTCAAAGCCACACTAGCATTTTGTTGTATCGAGTGTCGTATGGATTTGAGGTTCCTGAACGCGGACGCCACCAAAATGACTGGAACTTCAAATCCACCACACAAGGTCCGCCAATAACTCAAAGCGGATCGACCCGCATGTTTGCTGTTACCTTCGCAATCAATAGTTAAGCGGACATTGCATGGCCCGTTCAAGTCGGAGCCGATTTACGGGTACACTGGCTGGACGGCTCGGAGTGGGATGGCGCCGTCGTGGAAATCATGTCACTCGCTCGTTTTTGGCGGAGTGGTGCGAAGATGATCGACGCGCGATCCGAGACCGTCGCCG
>DASPOR010000033.1 GCA_035625915.1 Alphaproteobacteria bacterium
CCACATCCGTCGCCCAGACGGAGAGGAACAGCCATAGGACGGGATTCGCCCCGAAATCCGCTCTCAGCCAGATGAGGGCGATGCTCGGTATGGCGAAATAGAGCACACCCAGCGAAAACCAGGACGGCTCGGGCCGCCGATGGCTGAGTGCTACTTGGTAGATGGCGAGCGCGCCGACGGCGGCGACACCCATTGCTTCAAGCTCCATCCCGAGGCTCGCCGCGACGACAGCCGCCACGACGGCGCCGAGCAGGACCCAGCCGGTTTCGGTAAACTCCCCACCGCACAGCCGCGCCCATTCCCATGCCAGGATCGCACCTCCAATGCCGATCACCGTATGGAAGTAGGGCCAGCCCGCCACGATCGCGCAGACTGCGAGCGGCGCCATGACCAGTGCCGAGAGCGTCCGCAACAGCAAACCGTCGATCGGGCGATCAGCCACGGCTGGTGCCATAGCGGCGCTCACGACCGTTGTATTCGCGAATGGCGTATTCGAAGTCGCTTCTCGCGAAGTCCGGCCAAAGGGTGTCGAGGAAGACGAACTCCGCGTAGGCCGATTGCCAAAGCAGAAAGTTGCTGACCCGCCGCTCCCCGCTCGTGCGGATCACCATGTCGGGATCCGGCGTGTCCGCGGTCCAAAGCGAATGCGAGAAGCGCGCTTCATCGATCTCTGCCGGTGTCAATCGCCCAGCTTGCACCTCGCCCGCGAGATTGCGTGCGGCTTGGACGATATCCTGGCGCCCGCCATAGGAGAGTGCGACCGTGAGTGTGAGCCTGCGATTTTCCTGCGTCAGCGATTCGGCCCCCTCGATCAATTCCACGATGTCGCTCGAGAACCGTGTGCGATCGCCAATGACGCGAACGCGGACGCCGTTTCGGTGAAGTTCGGCGACCTCGGAGCGTAAGTAGAGACGCAGGAGGCCCATGAGATCGTCGACCTCCGAGGCTGGCCGGCGCCAGTTCTCCGATGAAAAGCCGAACAACGTCAGGTAGGACACCCCCAGTGCCACCGCGCTCTTGACCGCTTCGCGCACGGCGTCCGCGCCACGGCGATGGCCGGCCGTGCGCGGAAGTCCCCGCGCCTTGGCCCAGCGGCCATTGCCGTCCATCACGATTGCGACATGGACGGGGGCTCTGGTTGCGTCCGATGTTTTGGTGAGCGGTCCCATGCCGGCCACAGGCCCCTAGACCTGCATGATCTCCTTTTCCTTGCCCGCCAGGGTCTCGTCGATTTTCTTGATGATGCCGTCGGTCAGCTTCTGGATTTCGTCGGACTTCTTGCGATGCTCGTCCTCCGAAATCTTGTGGTCCTTTTCCTGGCGTTTCAGGTGTTCCATGCCGTCGCGCCGCACGTTGCGGACGGCGACGCGCGCTTGCTCGGCGTATTTATGCGCAACCTTGGTAAGTTCCTGGCGACGCTCCTTCGAGAGTTCGGGAATGGGCACACGGACAAGCGTACCTTCGACCTGGGGATTGAGACCGAGCCCGGCATCCCGGATCGCCTTATCCACCGCCGACACAAGTCCCTTGTCCCATACCTGCACGGTAATCAGCCGCGACTCCGGCACGCCCACGGTGCCGACCTGCGCTATGGGCATGACCGAGCCGTAAGCCGGCACCTGGATCGGCTCGAGCAGGTGCGCCGATGCGCGCCCGGTCCGCAACCCGGCGAATTCCTTGCGCAGCACGTCGAGGGCACCGTCCATCCGCCGCTTCAGATCAGGGATCTCGTGTTCGCTCAAGGCGTTCCTCTAAATTTCTCATTTTCCATAGCGTTATATGTCTTATTCGCTAATCAACGTGAACTTCCCGCGGTCCTGCACCACGTCCGCGAACGCGCCCGGATTGTGCAGCGAAAACACCAGGATTGGAATGTGATTTTCGCGTGTTAGAGAGATCGCGGACGCGTCCATTACCTGGAGATCGCGAGAGAGCACTTCAAGATAGGTGAGCCGGTCGTAGCGCACGGCATCCGGCGTCTTCAGCGGGTCGGCGGAATAGACGCCGTCGACTTTCGTCCCCTTGAGAAGCACGTCGCATCCCATCTCCGAAGCCCTGAGGGCCGCCGCTGTGTCGGTCGTGAAAAACGGGTTGCCGGTGCCGGCCGCGAAGATCACGACGCGACCTTTCTCCAGGTGGCGAAGGGCGCGGCGCCGGATATACGGCTCGCACACGCTTTGCATGGGAATGGCGGAAAGAACCCGCGTCGGCACGCCGAGCTTTTCGAGCGCATTCTGCAGGGCGAGCGAATTCATGACCGTCGCCAGCATGCCGATGTAGTCCGCACCCGCTCGTTCCATGCCGGCGACGCTGCCCTGAATGCCGCGGAAGATGTTGCCCCCACCGATGACGATGCAAATCTCGATCCCGATCGCATGAACGGCCTGGATATCCTTGCCGATGGCGTTGACCGTGTCCCAATCGAGACCGTATTCGCGCGGCCCCATCAACGCTTCGCCGGAGATTTTGAGGAGGACTCGGTTGTATCGAGGGACGGCCTTCCGCCGTGGCTCGCTCGGCATGATGCGAAACTGGCCTCATTCTAGCGGGGACTTTGCCGCCCCCTCATGCGGAACGACCGGGTGCGAGCCCCGGCCGCTGTGGCGAGACGGCGCGCCACGGACAGCGCAATATAACGCAAGCCGCTGCGGGCCGCCGCAGCAAAGTCGACCCCACGCCCCACAAGGAGCCAAGCCTCAGCGAACGAGTTCGGCAACCTCGGCCGCGAAGTCGGATTGCTTTTTTTCGATCCCCTCGCCAATGGCGAAACGCACGAACCCCGCGATCTTGAGCGGCGCGCCGAGCGTCTTGCTCGCCCCTTGGACGATTTTGGCGACGCTTGTGCCGGGCTCGACGACGAAATCCTGCTCGAGCAGCACGACTTCCTGATAGAACTTGCGCAGACGCCCTTCGAGCATCTTCTGAACGATCTCCTCGGGCTTGCCGCTTGCCCGCGCCTGGTCGGCGAGCACCGTCTTTTCGCGTTCGACCGCCGCCGGATCGAGCCCAGCGACGTCGAGGGCCTGGGGATTGGCGGCCGCGACGTGCATGGCGATCTGCTTGCCGAGGGGGAGCAGTTTTCCCGCCTCCCCCGGGGATTCGAGGGCGACGAGCACGCCGATGCGTCCGAGGCCGGCCGTGGTCTGATTGTGGATATAGCTGGCGACGACCCCCTGCCCGACCTTGAGCGCGTCAGCACGGCGGAGCGAAATATTCTCCCCGATCGTCGCGACAAGATGCGTGATTTCATCCTGGACGGTGCGTCCGCTCTTGAGCTTGGCGGCAAGAATCTTGTCGAGATCGCCGCCGGTCGTGGCGGCCAGCTCGGCTACCTCGGCAACGAACGCCTGGAAGGTGCTGTTGCGGGCGACGAAATCGGTCTCGGCATTGATCTCGACGACGGCACCGGCGTTACCCTTGACCGCCACCCCGACCAGCCCTTCCGAGGCGACGCGGCCTGCCTTTTTGGCGGCTTGCGCCAAGCCCTTCTTGCGCAGCCAATCGACCGCCGCCTCAAGGGCACCCCCGCTCTCCGCCAGCGCCTTCTTGCAATCCATCATGCCAGCGCCGGTCTTTTCACGCAGCTCCTTCACGAGTGCCGCGGTGATCTCCGCCATAACGTCACCTCTTTCTGAAGATATCGGTACAACCTTCTCGTGCTGTAACGCCAACGGTTCGTACCCTTTCCTGTCATGACCCGCGCGCTGGAAGGCCCGGATGCCCGGGTCAAGCCCGGGCATGACGAAAAAAGGAAAGGCGGTTGTCTCTCATCCCCGTCATGGCCGGGCTTGACCCGGCCATCCACGTGCTGCGGACTTCTCCAACCATCAAGCCCGGCCATCCACATGTTTGGGCATCCACTTCCATTCAGCGCGCTGGTTCGTTCGTCATGGCCGCCGCCGGATCAGGCGCCCTTCTCGGCGGGCTCGCCCGCGTCCGCCATCGCGGCCACGGTCGCGGCGTCGGGCGTGGTCTCGCTTACGTCCGCACCCTCTTTCGGCAGCGCCTCGGTCGGGCCTTCCGCCGATTCGCCGATGTCGACTCCCGCCTTCATCAGATTCTCCTGCAGGCCGTCGAGCACGGCACCGGCCACCAGTTCGCAATAGATGCGGATGGCGCGCTGGCTGTCGTCATTGCCGGGGACCGGGAACGTTATGTCGTCCGGGTCCGAGTTGCTGTCGACGATCGCGACGATCGGGATGCCGAGCTTCCGCGATTCCGCGACCGAGATTGCCTCCTTGTTCGTGTCGATGATGAAAAGGAGGTCAGGGAGGCCGCCCATTTCCTTGATGCCGCCGAGGGCGCGCTCGAGCTTGCCGCGCTCGCGCGTGAGGTTCAGGGTCTCCTTCTTGGTGAGGCCGAGATTTTCCTGGTTCAACTGCTCATCGAGGCCGCGCAGGCGCTTGATCGATTGGGAGATCGTCTTCCAATTGGTCAGCATGCCGCCGAGCCAGCGATGGTTGACATAATATTGGCCGCAGCGTTTGGCCTCCTCGGCCACGATGTCGGCGGCTTGACGCTTGGTGCCCACGAAGAGCACGCGCCCGTTGGCCGCCGCCACTGCGCGGACCGTCTCCAATGCGCGATAGAGCATCGGGACCGTCTGCTGCAAGTCGATGATGTGGATGTTGTTTCGCACGCCGAAGATGTAGGGAGCCATCTTCGGGTTCCAGCGCCGCGTCTGGTGGCCGAAATGCACGCCGGCTTCGAGAAGCTGGCGCATGGAGAACGTGGGTATCGCCATGAGTCGTAATCCTTTTCCGGTTAGTCCGCCGCGGGTCATTGAGGCCGGAAACGTGGCCACCGGAGCGAACATCCGGGATTTCTCCCCGGACGGCCGCGACACCCGCGTGTGGGTTTGAGTGGCGCGTAGATAGCGGTTATGCGCCCGGAATGCAAGGGGCTGGGACCGGTCTACGCCTCTTAGCCGGCGCCGGATCGGACTCGACGTTGCTCCATCGATGCGATCCAACCCTGAGTAAGGTCGATGGTTTCTCCGTCGTGGCGACTTGAACTGGACTTCTCCAACCGTCATGCCCGGGCTTGACCCGGGCATCCATGCCTTCATTGCGGTCACGATCGGTCCGTGCGAAATCCATGGAATGAGTGGATGGGTCTACATCGTGACGAACCGGCCGAATGGCACGCTTTACGTTGGTGTCACCAGCGATCTTGCCCGACGCGCATGGGAGCACCGTGAGGGCGTGGCTGACCGTGCCGTTGTTGACGATGCTGCCCGTGTGGGTCTTGCCGTCGTTGAAGACGATCGACGTCGCCATCTGGCCTGCCGCGACCGTCGGGTTGGGGATGGAGGCGGGATTGGTGACGCTGGCCGCGTGGGCGGCGCTACCGACGCCCGCGACGAGGGCGAGGACGGAGCTGGTGGCAAGCAGGCGCTTGCCGAGGGGGGCGCGTGTAGGCATGCGGTGCGTCATCGAACGATCCTTTCTCGATCTCATTTCGCGCGGATTTCTTGGGCGGGGGCCGTGGGAAGGTACGCGATTGAAGGGGTGGTTTGACGTTTCTCTAATTTAGCTCTTTTTTATTTAAGCCCTTGGGTTTGCGTTGTTTTTTCGCGCGGCACCGTGCCGGCCTCGGTGGCCGCTGTCAAGAAGCAAGTTGAATATTTCAGAGATATTCAATCGCAAGGATGCGCACGCGTTGAAAGGCAACGAGGGCGTCGCGGCTCGTCATCCTTCGAGACGGTGCTGCGCACCTCCTCAGGATGAGGATGATAAAAATAATCCTCATGGTGAGGAGCCTCCTGGCGCGCTTCGCGCGCCTTCTTCTGCGTCACGCAAAGAGGCGGCCGCCGGCGCGAGGCGCCTCATCCTTCGAGACGGTGCTGCGCACCTCCTCAGGATGAGGGCTTTAGAAAAATAAATAATCCTCATGGTGAGGAGGCTGCCGGCGCGCTTCGCGCGCCTTCTTCTGCGTCGCGCATAGAGGCGGCCGCTATGGCGGCCGCCGGGCAGCCGTCTCGAACCATGAG
>DASPOR010000034.1 GCA_035625915.1 Alphaproteobacteria bacterium
CTGCGGATGGTCGCGCACGTCAAGGCGATGGAGAACGACGTCGCCTTTGACCTTGTTGAGCTCGGCGGCCGTCTCTGGGTCGCGACAGCATGCATGGACGCGCCAGCGATCGGCCGTGTATTGACGAGTGAATTCCAGCCCCAGCCCACGGCCGGCTCCCGTGATCAGGATTGTTGGCATGACGCTTACGACCCTCCGCGGTCAACTGATTTCGAAATGTGCCTCGGTCGGTTTCCTCGCCAAGCCATTGATTGGAACGATGTCCTGCGGGCATGACGAGAAGGCGACAACGCAATCCAACTCGGCACGGAGCGTTACCCAGTCGCCAGGCTTCGACACCGTTGGTTCGAAACTCAGGCTCGCATCCGGCTTGATTGGAATATTCATGAAGAGGTTGAGCGGGCTCGGCGTCTCCGGTGGCGTCATGCCGAGCTCTGCCAATCCAGCGGCGAGATTGTCCGTGCAGTTGTCGTGATATTCCTTGCAACCCAGCTGCTCGTAGCGATAACGATCGCATGCTGCGAGGATCGTGTCGTGAATACCCGGCGAAGTGTCCTCGACGAGTGTGAGGATGGGCCGACGGCGGTTCGTGACGAAGACGTCGCCGACTTTCGGAATCGCCCGCAGCGTGTGCGTGCGCGTATGTTCCATCGACATGAACTCGCGCGGGTCGGCGAGATTGAACGCCCAGGTATCGACCACTTGGGTGCCATGGGTATTGATGACACGGACAGCCTGGCCTTTCTTCAGGACGACCGCCTTGCCCTTGCGTGCCGGAATTTCGATGCGCTCGCTTGCCGACATGTTGCAGTCCCCCCGAAGTGGTTTCGTCCTAAGTCGAACGCCCTTGCCTGCGGGCGGTCAGCTCGATTTCGATTTTGAGACGTGAATCGACCAAGGCCGCGACGATGACAGTGGAATTGGCCGGTTTGATCCCCTTGAACTTTCGGCCGAAGACAGGTGCTACCAGCTTGAAATCTTCTGCGTTCACGAGATAAACGACGACGCGCACCGTATCCGCAAGCGAGCTGCCTGCTTGGGCGAGCGCTTTTTCGATATTCCGGAAAGTCTGCTCCGTCTGCTCGACAACGCCCGGCGCCACCGTCCGTTTTTCATAGTCGTAGCCGGTGGTGCCCGCCACGAACACGAAGTCGCCGTCGGTCACCGCCCTCGAATAGCTGGCGATCTCTTCCCATTCACCCCCAGACGAGATCAGCTTACGCGCCATCGCACCCTCGCAATCGGCGTTGGTCCCTGCATTCGACACCCCACACTCATTTTTGCACTTGCGCCTTGACCGCTTCGATCAGCGCCCGATTGCGCTTGTCCGCGTTGTGCGCGTTGATCGCGAGGATTGCGTGCACAACGCCAATGAGCCAAAACAGCGCGCCAGCCCAGGCGAAGATAAGCGTCACCAAAAGCAAAATGGCGAGGCAATAGATTACCAAATTCACCAACGATTGAAACGGCTTGCCGATGAGAGCCAGCGCAAGCGGCGACATGAATATCGCAACAAGGTAAATCATCCACGTGCTTCCCCGCAGTGCGTCGAACCTCGGTTTTGCCCGTAGTTTAGCGCGGGATCGCACCGATGTAAGCCTATACTCGTTCGGCCCCGGACCCGTATCGAGTACGATGCGGCAGGACGGCGCGCCACATCGAGGCCGGTGCCCTTACCTCGACTCCTCGAAGATTTCCCTGCCGATCAGCCAGCGCCTGATTTCGGACGTCCCAGCGCCGATCTCGTACAGCTTGGCATCGCGCAACAGGCGTCCAGTCGGATAATCGTTGATATATCCGTTACCGCCTAGGAGCTGGATTGCGTCGAGCGCGACGCGGGTCGCCTTTTCGGCGGCGTAAAGGATCGCACCTGCCGCGTCCTTGCGCGTCGTCTGGCCGCGATCGCACGCCTTCGCGACGGTGTAGACATAGGCTTTGCAGGCGTTCATCGTCGTGTACATGTCTGCAATCTTGCCCTGAACGAGCTGGAAGCTGCCGATCGCCTGGCCGAACTGTTCACGCTCGTGCACGTAGGGCAATGCCACGTCGATGCAGGCCTGCATGATTCCGCAGGGTCCGGCCGCGAGCACGGTACGTTCGTAATCAAGCCCGCTCATCAGCACATTGACACCCTGGCCGACCCGGCCAAGCACGTTTTCGGCCGGCACTTCGCAGTCCTGAAAGACGAGTTCGCCGGTATCCGAGCCACGCATGCCGAGCTTGTCCAGCTTTTGGGCGGTGGAGAAGCCCCGGAACCCGCGCTCGACGATGAAGGCCGTAATGCCACGTGGGCCGGCATCGGGATCGGTCTTGGCATAGACCACGAGCGTGTCGGCGCACGGGCCGTTCGTGATCCACATCTTGGTGCCATTGAGGATATATCGCTCGCCTTTGCGATCGGCGCGGAGCTTCATTCCGACGACGTCGGAACCCGCACCCGGCTCGCTCATCGCCAAGGCGCCGACGTGCTCGCCCGAAATGAGCTTCGGAAGGTAGCGCCCCTTCTGCTCGGCCGAGCCGTTGCGGCGTATCTGATTGACGCAGAGATTGGAGTGGGCGCCATAGGAAAGGCCGATGGAAGCTGACGCGCGGCTGATTTCCTCCATTGCCACGCAATGTTCGAGGTAGCCCATGCCGGTGCCACCCCATTCCTCTTCGACCGTGATGCCGTGCAATCCGAGCTTGCCGAGTGCAGGCCACAGATCGCGTGGAAATACGTTCGATTTGTCGATTTCGTCGGCCCTTGGGGCAATGTGGTCCAATGCGAAGCCGCGCACCGACTCGCGCAACATATCAGCCGTCTCGCCAAGGCCGAAGTCGAGGACCGAGGCTTGGTTGGGGATCATCGACTTTCTCCTCCCGAACCGTGGTTGAAAACTTTAGCGGCCATAGGCCTGTTTGCGAAGACGCGATCGCCCTTGGGGGCCCTCAGCGCGCGACAGGTCGGCTTCGCGGCGGTGCGCCAGTTGTACGCACTTTGGGAAAAAGCCGCCTTCCCAATCCGTTATACTTTACGTTTACGTAAACGTCAATACAAACGCGATCTAGAACCTCGTCAGCCCTTTGCGCGGCCAGCTCGCTTGCCCGCCCTACCGCCCTTCTCGAGTTCGGCGAGACGTTCGTGGCAGCGGGCCTCGACCGTCGAGAGTTCGCGGAGAGTGATCTCGATATCCTCACGTTGCTGGCGAAGTTGCCGCCGCCGCTCTTCGATCTTGGCAAGGAAGTGCCGAAGCTGGCCGAGTTCGCCTGGCGCACGGTCGTAGAGGTCGATGATCTCCTTGATCTCCAAAAGGCTGAACCCGAGCCTTTTTCCCCGCAAGATCAAGCGCAGTCGAACGCGATCGCGCGCGCTGTAGATCCGCGTCTGACCGCGCCGCTCCGGCGCAAGCAGCCCCTCGTCTTCGTAAAAGCGGATTGTGCGCGTGGTGACGTCAAATTCGCGCGATAGCTCGGTGATACCAAGGCGCTCAGCCATGTAGCACGCCAATCAACGCAACCAAGCCTGGCGTACTTCCCGGGTCGGTGCACTCGGGCCACTCGCTTGTCGGCTCACCTCCAGATCCTGCGCGTCCACGACCGCGACGGCGGTCATGTTGACGACGCCGCGCGCCGTGACCGAGGGCGTGAGGATGTGCGCGGGCAGAGCGGCACCCAAAAGGATCGGTCCTACGCTCAAGGCGTTCGCCAGGACCTTTACCATGTTGAAGGCGATATTCGCCGCGTCGAGTGACGGCATGACGAGCAAATTAGCGCGACCGGTGAGCTTGGAGTTGGGGAAGATGCGATTGCGGATCTCCTCCGAAAGGGCCGAATCCGCATGCATCTCGCCTTCGACCTCAAGCGTGGGCGCCCGCATGTGCAGCAGCCTCAGCGCCTCGCGCATCTTGAGGGCGGAGGGTGTGTTCTCGCTGCCGAAATTCGAGTGGGAGAGGAGCGCGACCTTCGGCACGATGCCAAACCGCCGTACCTCGTCGGCAGCCATAAGGGTGGTCTCGACAATTTTCTCGGCAGTCGGGTCCGGGGTTACATACGCGTCGCACAAAAAATAGATGCCAGCCGGAGAAATCAGGAGGTTGAGAGCTGCGACAATATCGTTCTTTTGTCCGGGACCGATGACGTCGAGGAGGTGACGCAGGTGAACCTGATAGCGCCCCACAGTGCCGCATAGCATGGCGTCCGCATGCCCTTTTCTTACGCCGAGCGCTGCAATCACCGTATTATTCGTTCGCAGCACGGTGCGCGCATAGTCGGGTGATACACCCTTGCGCTCCATGATCGTGTGATAGCTCGTCCAGTAATCTTTGTAGCGCGGGTCATCCTGAGGGTTGACGATCTCGAAATGCTCGCCGGGTCGAATGCGCAAGCCGAGCTGCTGGATTCGCGCCTGGACGACATGCGGGCGGCCGATCAGAATGGGCTTCGCTAGTCCCTCGTCGACAACGACTTGGACCGCGCGCAATACGCGCTCTTCTTCGCCTTCGGCGTACACGACGCGCTTCGGATTCTGGCGCGCACGTTCGAAAACGGGCTTCATGACCAGGCCGGAACGGAATGCAAATTGCGAGAGTTGATCGCGATAAGCGTCGAAGTTGGTGATTGGCCGAGTGGCAACACCGCTATCCATCGCGGCCTTGGCGATGGCCGGCGGCAATTCGATGATGAGTCGCGGATCGAATGGACGTGGAATGAGATAATCGGGACCGAAGCCGGAAATCTCGACGCCGTAGGCCTTGGCAACGACGTCGGAGGGCTCCTTGCATGCCAAGTCCGCGAGTGCATTCACGCACGCAAGCTTCATCGCCTCGTTGATCGTCGTGGCGCCGACGTCGAGCGCCCCTCGGAAGATGAAGGGGAAGCACAGAACGTTGTTGACCTGATTCGGATAATCCGAGCGACCGGTCGCGATCACCGCATCCGGGCGTGCTGCCCGCGCGGCTTCCGGAAGGATCTCCGGCACGGGATTGGCAAGTGCGAGGATGAGCGGCTTCGCCGCCATTCGCTTTACCATGTCCCCTGTCAGGATTCCCGGTGCGGAAAGGCCGAGGAAGATGTCGGCGCCGTCGATCACTTGATCGAGCGTCCTTGCCTGAGTGTCCTTGGCATAGAACGCTTTTCGGTCGGTCATCTCCTCCTTCCGGCCCTTGAATACGACCCCAAGGCGATCAATGAGAACGATGTTCTCCGGCTTCACACCCATCGACACGAGAATATCGAGACATGCGATTCCGGCCGCCCCACCACCCGTCGAGACGAGCTTCACGTCGCGGATTTTCTTGCCGACCACCCGCAGGCCATTGATCACCGCCGCCCCAACGATGATTGCCGTACCGTGCTGGTCGTCGTGAAAAACCGGAATTTTCATGCGCGCGCGCAGTGCCGCCTCGATTTCGAAGCACTCGGGTGCACGAATGTCTTCGAGATTGATGGCCCCGAAGGTCGGCTCCAGGCTCGCCACGATGTCGACCAGCTTCTTCGGGTCTGTCTCGTCAATCTCGACGTCAAACACGTCGATGCCCGCGAACGTCTTGAAGAGGACCGCCTTGCCCTCCATGACGGGCTTCGCGGCGAGCGGACCGATATGTCCGAGGCCGAGAACAGCGGTACCGTTCGAGATCACACCGACAAGATTGGCACGTGCCGTAAGGCTCGACGCCTCGACCGGATTGGCCACGATCGCGTCGCAGGCCGCGGCGACGCCAGGCGAATAGGCGAGCGCAAGGTCGCGCTGGTTGGCGAGCGGCTTCGTCGCGACGATGCCGATCTTTCCCGCCATTGGCGAGCGATGATATTCGAGTGCCGCCTCCTTAAGGTCGTCCGCCATTCGCAGGCTCTTCCCGTCCGATTGCCCCGGAATGCGAATATGGCATAGGAGTTACCGGCTTTGAAAGCTATTAGCCCTTTCGGATGGGCCGTCCGCCAGCGATCCGGATTCCGCGACGGAGGAAACGCACAAATCGCGCGGCAGGCTTCGGTAAATGCTGCGAGCTAAATTTCCTTGAAACCGACTTTGGATGGAATGGTGCGGTCGAGAAGACTCGAACTTCCACGGGGTCGCCCCCACAGCGCCCTCAACGCTGCGCGTCTACCAGTTCCGCCACGACCGCACAAGCCACACGAACCCTTGGCAAAGCCACGGTTGCGTCCCGGGCTTGCCTTTCGCAAGCAGGGGGAATAGCAAATCGGAATGGAGATATCAAGAATAGTCCCTCGCACTTTCAAGGCCTTGGCAAATCCCAGGGAAATCGGGGCGATGGCGGGTCCCGAATGGCGCCTCTCCGAGGGGCCGATCGATTATCCGACGGCTATCGAGGAGATGGAGCTGAGGGTCGCCGCTGTCCGCGCCGGTACCCTTGGAGAGCAAGTCTGGCTTCTCGAACACCCCCCGCTCTATACCGCCGGCACCAGTGCCAAGCCCAGCGACCTGCTGGGGCCGAGCCCATTTCCGGTTTACAAGACCGGGCGAGGCGGGCAATTCACCTATCATGGGCCCGGGCAGCGCGTCGCTTACGTGATGCTCGACCTGAAGCGCCGGCGGCCCGACGTGCGATGTTTTGTGCAGGGCCTCGAGGAATGGATGATCCTGACACTCGAGCGCTTCGGCGTGAAGGCGGGACGGCGCGACGGTCGGATCGGCATCTGGGTGCCGCGCAACGGCAGTCGGGAAGACAAGATCGCGGCCATCGGTGTGCGTGTTCGGCGTTGGGTCACCTATCATGGCGTCGCCCTCAACGTCGCACCCGATTTGAACCATTTCAAAGGCATCGTGCCATGCGGGATCGCTGAGGCGAACTTTGGCGTGACCTCGCTGCACGCTCTCGGCGTCCCCGTAAAGATGGCCGAAGTCGATGCGGTTCTACGGGAGACCTTCGGCGCTGTTTTCGAAGCCGAGGGTGCTGCGATGATTTGCCAAAACCCAGACTAGACGACATCGACGACAGGATTGGCGTTATCGGCAATCGCCCATGACACCCTGCCACCGCAATGCGCTGGGATGAGCCGGGCAAGCTCGTCCGCGACTGTCTCCACCTTCTGCGCCGATGCCGGCTCAATCGCCTGGACGGTCAAGACTGCGCACCTGGTGCCATCGGCGATGGCGCTGCGGGCGTCCTGGTACCAATTCCAGCGCCTGCAAAGAATCTTTTCGCCATCGGCGTAGACGACTTCGCCTTCCTTCGGCGGGTCGTTCCGCTGCGCCGCGTCGCCGAGCGCCACGAAATCGTCGCCTGGCCGGGCGTGGCGGAAGGCAAGAGGCGGCACGACGTGCGCGAGATCGTCGGCGCCGACCGGCAATAATGTGCGCAACGATATGGCGTTGTAGAGATCGACGAGGTTACTTACCTGCGGCAGCCGCTCCCCCTTTTGAAGAAGCCGCAGAAGCCGCTCAGCCGAGGAACGATAGCTTGTCTTCTTGACGCCAAAGGCCTTGTAAGCCTCTCGCCATGCGCTGAGTTCGGGAATTTCGCCTGCTGGGGTGTCGCCCCACTGATCCCACGCAGCGGCCTCGGCATCCGCGACGACGGCGTCGAGCGCCGGTGTGCGCACGAGCGATATGGCGATGCCGTCGGCCACGAGGAGTGCCACGCGAAAATTTGGGAAGTCTTGGCGAATTTCACGGATGTCGAGGCGGATCATGGAAGCCATCAAACGGTCGGAAGCGTTCGGAAGCCGGGTTCGCCGTCATCCTCG
>DASPOR010000035.1 GCA_035625915.1 Alphaproteobacteria bacterium
ATGACATCCCCCGTTGTCCCCTGCCCCCCCGAAACCGGACGGTAAACTGCGGGAAGCTCTCGATCAGAACAGCGCCATAACAAGAAGTTCAATTTCGTCGTGGGGCGTTAGGCACACAATGCGATCTATTCTGTTGCGAACGATCTCCTCTTCCGCATCGGTGAACGGCGTATGTCGTCCGGGCATGTCGCAGAGGAAGGGTCGACCTGGGATAAGCGCTGGCAAACGAACCGCTCGAAACATTGCCGTTGAGGCACCCAAGCGCGCGAGTGGAAAAAAGGCGTGAACAATGCATTTACTGGTAAAATTGGCTACGTCACGGGCACCGGACTGCGCGCCGTCCAAAAATCCACTTAGGACTTTACCTCGGAAGTGCTGACATCGGGGCCCGAAAAATAACGACAAGGGAGGAACCGTTGGCGGCAGTCGAACACACCTTGCGCCCGCTCTTCGAGCCGAGTTCGATCGTTCTCCTCGGCGCCTCGACCGACGCAACGAAACTCGGAAGTCGCTCGCTCCATAACCTGAAGGAACGATTTCGCGGCCGGTATTACGCTGTCCATCCGCGAGCCAACGAAATCGGCGGCGTGCGAACGTATCCGAATGTCTCGGCACTGCCCGAAGCGCCGGAGCTTGCGATCATCGCGGTCCCAGCCGCTGGTGTTACGGAGGCGGTAGAGGCTTGCGCCGGCAGGGGTGTGCGCGCGGCCGTGCTTTACAGTTCGGGCTTCGCGGAACTTGGCGGGGCTGGAGCGGCGATGCAGGAGCGCCTTGCCCTAATCGCCCGACATTCCGGCATGCGCCTTCTCGGTCCCAATTGCATGGGGTATCTCAACGTTCACGCCGGCACATACGCGAGCTTCTCGACGGAGACGACGCACGGCGGCCTTGCTCCTGGTGGCGTCGGAATCGTCAGCCAAAGTGGCGCGATCGGGACGCTGAGCCTCGCCCTTGTCCGCGAGCGCGGCCTTGGTATCAGTTATTGGATTACAACCGGGAATCAATGCGACGTGGATTTCTCCGAGTGCCTCGCTTTTCTCGCCGAGGACGACCGTACCAAGGTTATCGTTGCCGGATTGGAAGGCTGCCGCGACGGGGAGATGTTCCGTGCCGCCCTGCAGACAGCCCACGCGCGCCGCAAGCCCGTTCTCATGCTGAAGATCGGCCGCACTGGGGTGGGCGCGGAAGCCATTGTGTCCCACACAGGGGCACTCGCGGGGAACGACGCCGTCTACGACACAGTTTTCAAAGCCTATGGCGTTTTTCGGGGCGACAGTTTCGCCAGAGTTCTCGACGTGGCGCAAGTGTGTGTGGCAGGGCGCTATCCCAGCAACCGCCGCCTGGGCATCGTCACGATCTCAGGCGGGGTCGGCGTGATGATGGCAGACGAGGCAATTGCGCGCGGGCTCGACGTCGCGCGCCTACCAGCCACGGGGCGGAACCGACTAAAGGAGTTTTTGCCACTTGCGGGGGTCCGTAATCCAGTCGACGCCACAACGGTGCTGTTGACCGATCCACCGCTCATTCGCCGCTTTCTCGACGAAATACTGAGTTCAGGCGGCTATGGTGCGGTAGCGGTATTCCTCGCGACGTTGGGCCTAAACCGCCACGGCGTCGAGCGCGCGCTGGCCGCTCTCGTGGGTCTCGAGGAAGTCGCGCGCGGGCGGCCGATCGTGTTCGTGATGGCATACACCGCCGAGACAAAGGCCATGGTCGAGAAGGCGGGATATCCCGTGTTCGATGAACCAATACGGGCAGTCGGTGGTATTGCTGCACTCCACCATCTCGCCGAAAGCTGGCGCAAATCCGTGCCGAAATCATCGCGGAAAACCTTTGCGCCATCCTTACCGGCAGCAGTCCTGACTGAGCATCAGGCCCTCGCCGCCCTCGGGAAAGCGGGAATTCCGGTTGTGCCGTCGCGATTGGCAGTCTCGCGGGCGGAGGCGGAGCGCGCCGCAGCGTCTTTCGGCTTTCCCGTGGTACTCAAGATCAGTTCGCCAGATATCGCTCACAAATCCGAAGTCGAGGGTGTCGTTCTCAATCTCGGAAGCCGGCGCGCAGTTGGGAAGGCCTTCGGCGAGATTATCGCGCGAGTCAGGCGGCGCGCACCGCATGCCCGCCTCCATGGCGTGCTCGTTGCGCCGATGGTGTCAGGCGGGGTTGAGACTATTATCGGCGTAAAGCGCGATCCAGTTTTCGGCCCTTTTGTTATGTTCGGCCTTGGCGGCGTCTTCGTCGAGCAGCTCAAGGATATAACGCTCCGGCTGGCTCCGATCGGCATCGCCGAGGCCAGGCGGATGATCCGCGAGGTAAGGGGGTTTCCAATCCTCACTGGCGCGCGCGGCCGCATGCCGTTTGACATGCAGGCCCTCGCAGGTGCGATCGTCGCTCTTTCGAGGTTGGCCTACGCGAACGCCAGGACGATCGAGAGCATCGACATCAACCCCTTCATGGTATTGCCAAAAGGTGCTAAGGCGCTTGACGCGCTCATTGTGCCGCGCCGGTAGGCTTTGTCTGAAGGGCGCCATAATCAGAACTTCGTTGCCTCGAAACTGGGCCGCAGAAGCCTACCTCGTGCGCGTGCCTGGTCGCGGAACTCGTCATCGCGGAGCGGAACGGGGTTTGCCGGAGATGGTCAGCGCAACCGGTCCGCCACGAGGCTAATGATCTCGAACATGATGGTCGACGCGACGTGCGCCGTCTGCTTGTTGGGAGAATCTTTCGTCGGCATCAGACACATCACGTCGCCGCCGATCAGGTCGAACCCCCTCACGCAGCGTAGCAGACGCAGGACCTCGTCCATGCGGAAGCCCTCCACGCCGACCTCCAGATTCGCGACGGCGGGAGCGACGGTCGCATCGAGGCAGTCCAAATCAAAGGTGATGTAAAGTGGGGTGTCCTTGCCGATGCGGTCGCGGATTATGCGTATCGTTTCCTCGGGTCCGATCTCGCGGTAACGCTCCATCGTGATCATCTCGTAGCCGAGTTCCACGCTGGGCTTGCGCCAATCTAGCGTGCGCGGGTTGCCGCGCATGCCTATCTGCACGCTGCGCGTCGCATCGATGTAACCGTCGCGGACGAGATAAGCCGCCCAATGAGCGGCCGACTTGACCGCACCCAGGAAGTGCGGGATCTGCTCATAGGCGTCGGTGTGCGCATCGAAGTGCAGGAACGCGGCTTTGCGCCCTCCGGTTAGCCTCGCACCTTGACCCGCGATTGCCTGCATGATGCCGCCAGTCACTGAGTGATCGCCACCTACAGACACGGGTCTGGCGCCGGCCGCATCGATGCGGCGGTAAAATTGAGTGATGCGCTCTATGCACGCTTCATTGTCGTTGGCTTCGGGTACGGGCACGTCACCGAGATCGCGGATACGGCACGCCTTCCAGGGATCGAGTTCGAGCGCCATGTTCACCCGGCGCGCCATCGCGGAGACGTCACGCACCGCGCGGGGCCCCAGGTGCTGGTCGCGCTCAGTCGTGCCATTGCCGGTGGAATGCGGGACCCCAACGAGGGCGACATCGCAGCCGCGCGGATCGCGCTCGATCGGACAGCGGAAGAAAGTGGGAATATCCCACCAATAGAGCCCCTCGAGCATCATTTGGTCACTGGGGGAAAGCTCCATTCCGGTCATGGCATTGCTCCTCTTGGGTTTGTGCGCAAATCGACCTGAAATTACCAAGCGGCGATCTTAACTGCACCAGCGCCAGATTTGACCTCGCCAATCCGAATTCTAGGACAGCCACCCCTATAGGAAAGCGCGCCGCAAGCTTTGGGGACTCGGAGCGGGGCAAGGATCACTTCTACAGGCTTAGATGCCTCTCTTCGGCACCGCAAGCATGCGCCAACTCAGCCTTGCCGGCAAAAGAGAAGACCCCTAACCGTTAGGGAGACAGGGCTAGGCAGGTTACCAAGTCCTGGAGGGGCCGCTGTTTTGCACGCCCGCGACCGGCCTGTGAACCAGAAGAGTAGATCACACCATTCCGTTTGATTGCATTTGACAGGCCACAAATGTTCACAAATTCGGGGCCGCTCAGAAATAGTTCATTCATCATGGTGACGTCCTTCCGATAGCCATTAGAAATCGGAGGCGAGCTCCATGATTTCGCGATTGAAGGGGACCTCGTCTCTTTGTGATTCTGATTCCCCCAGGGTGCGAGCGAATCGGTGACCCGACCAAACAGCCTGAGCAATGGTGCTGGGACCATAACAGTCACCAATTCGGACGATTCTGCGGACCCCGCGATCCTCGAACTCAGGCTGCCGCGCGAGCAGGTCATAGTAGAGCGTGTCGGAAGGCACGAGCGTCGTCACGAGCACGACGGACGCTGCCTCGATATGCCGCCTCGATCTCGTGTAGGTGTGTGATAGCGTGACATCGTTGGCGCCGATCTCATCGACTGAATGTAGCGGCAGGATCTCGATGCCAAGCTCATGTAGCCGTGTTTGTATCCGGCCCTGCTCGAGAGTGAACTCAGTCCAAGCCGAAGCAACGGGCATGCTGGTAACGAGCGTTACTTCGAGACCTCTTAGTCGGATTGCCTCGGCGAGCACGCCACCCATGTAGTAGTGATCGGTATCGTAAATCACTACCGGGCCTCTGATATCCGCCCCGGACATGATGTCATCTGGCGTGTAAACGCTGCTTCGATCACATCCGGGTAGCGGCTCAAAGTGTCCGCGCCCAATGCCGTCTTTTCGCCAAGTGGCACCGGTCGCGATCGCCACCAATGAAAAACCCATCTCGAGGACTTGGTCGGCGTCGAGCGGACTTTCACGAAATACATCAACGTTTCCCATTTGTGAAATCTGGTAAGCTCGATAATCGCGTACACGACCCCAGCTGGACAGCCCCGGCAAGCGAGACTCACGCGCAACGCGCCCGCCGAGCTCTGGTCGTGCTTCTGCCAAAACAACCTCGTAGCCGCGTTTGCCCAGCGTCATGGCCGCCTCGAGTCCCGCGGGACCGGCGCCGATTACAAGAACGCGGTCCTCAGTCTCTCTTGGCGGAATTTTCTCGGGATGCCAGCCGCGCCGCCACTCTTCTCCGACGGTCGGGTTCTGAGTGCAACGCATCGGCACGTTGTTGTTTGAATAAGCAACGCAAATATTGCAGCCAATGCATTCCCGAATATCCTCGATGCGACCTTGTCGGATTTTTTCCGGCAGAAAGGGGTCGGCGATCGAGGGCCGCGCCGCGCCAATCATGTCAAACGTGCCGCTTTTAAGGAGGGAAACCATCCTATCAGGCGAGGTATAGCGCCCTACACCGACGACCGGCTTAGTCGTCATCCCCTTGACAAACGCGACGTATGGTTCCTGGAAACCCTCCTCCGCGAAGCGCGCCGTGATAGAGTCGTTGTTCCAATCGCTGCAGTTGACGTCCCAAAGATCAGGAAGTTCAGCCAGCAGCGATACAATCTCTCGCCCCTCCTCGGCGTGCACGATGCCCTTCTCTCCCATTAGTTCGTCGACCGCAAGCCGTAGGATCACTGCACAACTGTCACCGACCGCGTCTTTGGTATCAACGATCAACTCACGCAGAAGTCTCGTGCGGTTCATTAACGAGCCACCGTACTCGTCGGTGCGTCGATTGTGCCGCCGCCCCAAGAAATGCATCGCAATTGAAATATTGTGTCCTGCATAGACGATGACGCAGTCGTAACCAGTCTTCTTTGCACGAAGGGCAGCGTTGCGATGCCATCGACGAAGATCTCTTATGTCCTCCTTGTCCATAGCTCGCGCGTAACCCGGATAATAGGTCGCAGGCGCCTGCCCCGAGGGTGACATGGTCGACTCGCGACTGAGGAGATTCCGCCCATAGTAACCCATGTGCACAAGCTCGATTGCAGCAAGCGAATCATGCGCGTGAACCTCCTCCACCATGCGCGCCAAATAGGGAATGTCCCGGTCATCCCAAAGCCGGATCTCGCGAACGGTGTCACTCGTCCAGTGGATGTCGCATTGCTCCGTGCAGACGATAGCCCAACCACCCTCGGCTTTCGTCCCGCGCATTCTCGCCATGGAACTAGGAAAGCTGCGCCCCATGCCATTGCAATGCGGCGCCTGATAAAATCGATTGCGCGCGATCTTTGGCCCAACTTTCAGTGGCTCAAATAGAATTGCGTAAGGATTTTCGGCATTTCCCATGTCTTAACCCCATTCGCGCAACTTTGATGATTTGACCGTCCGACCCTGCATCTAACCGCTCGGTCAGAATCGCCGACTTACACTTCCCAGCACTCCACTGATCATGATCACACTCGATCCTGACGTCGCAGTCACGGATGATCCAGGCGCCTCAACGCCCTCTCTTCCTCCTCCGGTCGCCAACAGCCAAGCGTAGGAGGTCTAGCCCGCAAGGATAGACGCCGGCAAGCTTGCTAATCGTTCTTGGATAGCAAGCCTAGCGCCAAGACTCGGGAGGAGCGTTCCAGCTACCTTGCCCTGCCACCGTCCGGTGCCACGGTGACAAGCGACTAGGTTGCCAAGAAGTTTGGAAGCACACTTCTGAGCGCAGTTCGTTACCCCCCAGTTGCCTCGACACAACTCGGGCCGTCACTGAGCCCGATTTCGACCTGGTGCCGCGCCTCCGCTCGCGGCAAATCCTTGTTCTTCGCGTCGCGACGGAACAGCGATGTCGTGAGTGCCTGCGCTGATTCGGTCTCGATCGGCCGCGCTTAGTCGCTGGGAAAAGCAGATTGAGATATTTGTACACCAATAAACGGTGGAGTCCTCATGCGAAACTTATTCCTATGGATGTGAAGGCGGACACACCTTTTGGTAGGACGCGTCAGTATAGTTTCAATCATAGCAATAACCTGAGATGACAGGAGCAGAGCGGCGATCGTCCAAGCAAGCGAAGCCTCGAGGGAGGTTTGAGCTATGGATACGGATCATGCGTACGAATGGTCATTCGCTGTCGTGCTGATCATCGTGTACGCCCATAGCCGCTTTACGACGCCGGCGACGGCACGCTGTTCGACGACAAGGGCACAGTTTTACTTCGCGGAAATTTCCTATGTTGTTTGCAGCCTGCTTTTGCTGGTGTTGTTGTCCGGCGTCATCGTGACTTCGCCTCCGGTAATCAATTCGATCGAAGCGGATGGCCTCGATCAGATAGCGAAGGAACTTGAGAAACTTCCGGCACCCCTTGTTGCCGCCCTCGTAATGACCACCCTCCTTCCTTATTTCCCCGTCGTGTCAGATATCGACAAGTTCCTGCTAAATTTCTTTCGCGAGATCGGAAATATTCCGGTCGAAGTCCGTCGACTTGCCGCATTCCTGCGCACTACCACTCTCGACAGCACGGCGATGGCAGCGACGGTGCGCGAAAGTCCCAATTATCTAAAGGCGCGCGTCGATTCGCCGGATGACTTGCAAGCATTTCTAGAGGGAAATGAGCCCGGCCAACCCGAATATGCTTTCAACCGGGTTCTTTACATCGCCTTGCGCTTAAAGCACTGGGAAGAAGACGAAAAACTCGGCCGCGCATGCGTCCTGTTTCGCGAGAAATTCGACCAGATCTTCAAACGGCTCGACGAACTCATTGGATTGGCGAACCACTTTATCTCTATCCTTCGAAGTCCGACAGGCAAGAGAGGGTTAACCGCACGGTCCCACAAAGAGCTGCGCCGAATCATTCTCGCCAATTGCGAAGAGCTCAACTACGAAATTTGTGACTTCCTTGCGCAAGGTATCCTGCAGTGCGCTCGCACTCGGCGGGAGCGCTTGCGCATGATCCGTGAGATGGGCTTTACGACGATCGAACGGATTCGTGCCGAAATTAGCCCGACCAAGATAATTTCTCTGGTGGCTATCGTTTTTTTGATCCTCTTTTTTGGAATCTCTATCATCGGAGCACTACTTGGACATACGAGCAATGGACTGGGGCTGCGTCTCTTTATGTCCCTGATGGTTTCGATGAACTATGGCGCAGCAATATACTTTGCGATCACGCCCAAGAGGCTTTGGGACTTTGCCAATATCCATAAGGTCGGCATGCGGCCGGTGATCGGTTATATCGTGTCGGGACTCCTGGCGGTTGCCGCGGCGGTGGTTATCAGCTTCATATTCAGGGCGGTCCTATTCTTGAGTTTCGAGGGGTCCTTATACAGTTTTCTGTTCTCATTTCCGTGGCTCGGGATGTCATTCGTGACTGCGGTGACAATCGCGTTCTTGGTCGACGACTTTGCAATTTATCCGGAGCGAGCACCCAAAGGACTGCGATATTGGGAGAGCTTGGCGGCGGGTGTCATGCTGGCAAGTGCTGCATGGTACGTCTCTTTGGCCTTGGTTCAGGCGAGAGAATGGATCAACTCGCTAGCCTTGGCGAATGTGGAACTGGCCTGGAGAGCCATGGATTGGCGCAACCAGATTTGGCCACACCATGCGCCGCAATCAGGGCCGCCCTCGTGGGTAATGCTCTGCTCGATCGCCTTCACGATCGGCATTGTCCTCGGGTTTGAAATCCCCCATTGGCACCGCAACCATAGTCGCGTGGCGGACAGCGCTGAGCCGTCGAAATCCGCCCCTACTGGTAACTTCATCCGGAACGGCTTGAGGCAAGGGATGGGGTAAATTGATGTGCGACGATCGAAGGTCAGAAGAGCTTGGTGTAGCTCGTAGGTTCTCTGGCCGCCTTGAAGGGGCAATTCGCAGGCTTTAGCCGCGATTGTGCGCGGACTTTGGCTGGGATCGAAGAGCACGGGAATTCATTCGGGGCGGAATAAGTGATCCGTATCTACATGCCCGAATGCAACCGTCATGGGGCACGTCTTGCAGAGTAGATGACCGCAGGGCGGCTGAGGGGGGATGCACCCCGTGGATCCTCGCCCACGTGCGCAGCCCGGCATACTTCCAATTTCCGCAGCCAGGACTCTACGGCTGGTGAGACAGAGCTGCCGCGGTTTCCGATATTCACCTAATCCCGGACTCTCGCTCATATTGCCGGTCGACCTGCGGCGCCCCACTACCACGCGACACATTGGGCGCGTCCGCGCGGGTCTATTGAATCTCGATGTGCACGTTCCTGTTCTCTTGCTTACTGACCTGATCCGCAGTCTTCACGCGCAGGTCGGTCTTACCCTTGCTGATCATCGTGATGCTTGCGACCGGTATCCCCTGGCGAGAGAGATAGTCCCTTGCCGACCGGACACGATCCTCGGAGAGCTTTTGGTCGCGCGCTGGAGAACCGGTAGTATCGGTGTGACCGGTCAGCACCACCTTCCGACCGTCGGATTGCTTAGCGGCGTTCGCAACTGAGTCGAGGATGCGAGCCGCATCGGCTCGAATGTCGAACTTGCCGACGTCAAAGTAAATCCAAAACTCATGGGACCCTGGCTCGGTCGTTGACAGTGCCGCCAAATATTTTTGCAGCTCTTCAATCGGCTTTGGTCCGACCAACGCGTAATACGCGCCACCATTGCCCTCCTCAGTGAAAAATATCAGGTAGTAAACGTTCGTCCCACAACGCGTGAGCGTCCAAATCTCCCGCCACTTGCGCTCTGTAATCTTCCCACTGACGTGCGATGTCGGCGAGCCCACGGGAGCAGCCTTCACGAAATGCTTATCCTGGCACTCGGGACTAGCCACGTCATCGTGCTCGAGGACGGTCGCCTGCGTCTTGCTTTGCAAAAATTGTGAAGCAAGTGAGCCAATGTCGTATCCATCGGCTTTCGTGCTCTCTGCCGCCATTGCCAAGAGACCCGCAACTAAAATTGCGTCCCGAAAACGCCAACGCATTGCCATGATGACACCTTCCTTCGGCATCGCCAATTCATGGTAAGATACCATTTCAATCGTGCAACGCCTTTGGGGGATTCGTGGCTAGCGTTTGAAAGCGCGAGGCGATGACGAACGGGAAAGCACGCGTGGCGGCGGTTGCGATCGCGCAGGGGCACAGCGGGACCTACGCAGCGACGAGGTCCACGGCGAAGCTCTTCATGACAGAGGCAGGCACGGGCAAGTACGTGATGTTTCTGCACGGCTGGACTTGCGATTCCCACGATTGGAGCTGGCAGTTATCGTTGTTCGAGAGCAAGTACCGTGTCGTGACCCTCGACCTGCGGGGGCACGGCAGGTCCCAGGTCATGCCGTCAGGCGCCTATAAGCCGGCGGATTACGATGCCGACATCGAGGCGCTGATCTCGACCGAGTACCCCGGTCAGAAATTCATCATCGTGGGGCATTCGATGGGTGGGCAGATTGCCGCCCGTCTCGCCGCCAAACGGCCGGACCTGGTCTGTGCCGTCGTGTCCGTCGACGGCACGCTCGGCTATTCCGACGACGCAGCGCAACTCTACGGGAAGACGGTCCATGATCTGAACAGCGGCGATCCCGGCGTGGTGGCCTCGGCTCTGTTCCAGCTCGGCTACGACCCTGCGACCGATCCGGCATTTAAGCGCTGGCATGCGAGACGCGTCCAGGGGATGCCGGTGGACGTCGTACGCGAGTCCTTCGGCCCGCTTTTCTTCGGAGCTGACCAGGTAGGCGTCGGAGAGGCGAGCGCGAAGTTTTGCAGAAGCTTGACAGTGCCCTTCTATCACCTTTGCCGCGATCCGGCCAAGGCCGACCGCATGCGGCCGTGGTTCTCGCACCCGAAGTCGAAAGTCGACCTATGGTCCCACGCAGGTCACTGGATCATGCAGGACCGCAAGGACGACGTGAACGCCGCGATGACCACCTGGATTGACGCGCTTGAGGGGCTATAGCGTCGAAAGCCCTTCAGGAGGCGCCTAATTTGAGCGCAGCCGCTACGAAAGCAGCGGGCGACAAAATCACGGTCGACAGCATGCAGAAACACGGCTTTGCATCGCCATAATAACCATGCGTTCGTTGCGACTTGCCGCCGCAAAGCAAAAGCCTCGCTGAAGCGGGGCCAGAAAGCCGAACTGAGGGGTTCCAGATTGATGACGAACTGCATGTCAATGTGACATTGGCAAAACAGCTCCGGATCGACCTGGTCCAAGCGCCCATGTCGGGCAAATGCCCGGTTCAGCACTTCGCCATAGCCGAATACGCCAAGGAGGCCGAATGCTCGAACGAACCGCCGGTGTTTTGATATTAGCGGTCCTCTGCGCCTGCGGGCCTGATCTCAGCCAATACAAATCAGTCGATAATGCCGGTGTGCCTGTGGAGCAAGGCTACCAGCAGTGCGACGACCTTGCCCAACTTGCGACAAGCAGCATTACCGTATTGAACCGCGACAGCATGGTTCATTCCTGCATGCAGATGCGCGGTTACTAGGCGACCAGCGCACTCGATATTCCGGGGCTCGCAAAAGAAAAACCCCGCTGACCGTGACTGGAGGACGAAGCGGGGTTATGCCGGAAGTTCAAGTGCCGACGCTGCAATCATCAGCGGGCGGCGATTGTGGTAGATGATCGTGGACTTGGACTTCCTGAACGGAATTAAATACGGGGAACGGCAAGGGAGTGCTTTGGAGACCGCGCGTTATCGACGAGTCAAACGCTTTCTTGAAAACCTCGCCTTCGAAGTAAAGGGCGAAATCTGGGGATGTGACCCCATCGCCCTGCGTGGCGGCCGATCAATTCGGGCGATCGGGCGAAACCGCTATCTTGCCACCGCACTCGTCAGAGGTTCATGATCTTGAGGGTGTCCGTATTGCGCAAGGTGGTCTTTGATCTCGGTACCCCATATCGCATTTATCGTCGCATTGTTTCTCAGCGCGTGCGGTACAGCGCCGCCGCTGAAATTCCCCACCCCATACTCGTCAAATGGCGTCAGAGTTACGGTTGATGGAATATGGCGGAGCGATACCGGCACTGTGCTGGGCATTACTGGCCTAGCTATCAATGAGTCCCGCAGGGACCTCCATATATGCGTAATAAACTTCGATGTTTTGGACGCTGCCGGCGTGAAAGTATCTAGTGCATTTGCCTCAACCACAGACCTGAACGCTGGACAAAGCTGGCGATTTCAAGCCGTGTTCGCCAATCCATATAGCGTGTCCTTTAAGTCAGTGATGCCCGGAGAGCTTATGGCAATGTAAGAACGTGGAGGCAACCATCGCATGGTCAATATTTGTCGCACCGTTGAACACTGGTTACAATTCGCGTCGATGCTTCTTCGCGTAACGCCCTGAGGCAAAAGCGCTAGGATCTGTTAAACGCCGCCTCGGCGGGGCTTTTCTTTGTGCTATCCGTTTGAGCGTCTTTTGGCTGCATCGTCCATGATGCCGCGGCATTCTTCTTCCGACAGGCGACTGAGCGCGCGGGCAAGGACGTCGAAGCGGTTCGGTTTAGTCAACTTAGCTAAAGCTCCCGCCGCGAGCCTGCGTAGCGGGTCGACGCGCCCATCCACAACGCCGATCCATTGGGCTGGCCCAAATATCGCGTTGCGCCGCTCAAATTCGAGCATGAGGACAACGCCGGATTCCATTTCGCCCTCATCCTGGAAATGCACATCGATCAATGTGTCCGTGTCGCGGACTCTCATTGCCGTCTCCATTTTCGGCGACTCTTTCGGTGGCTTCCCATAGAGTCCGTGTCGGGAAGGCGGCAGTCGAACCTACTTCGCGGGGATCGGTCTCATCAGAGGGGACAGCGAACTATGACTAATATCGCACGACGCTTCATCATCATTGCCGTAATTTACGCAATAATCGGCATGGCGCACGGGATCGAAATGGGAATTTCTGGCGACCATAGTGAATTTACAATGCACGCGCACATAAATCTGGTGGGCTGGGCATCACTCGCACTTTACGGCTTGACCTATCGCGCCTTCCCGGCAATGGCGGTAGGCTGGCTGGCGGTTGCGCATTTCTGGCTGGCAAATTTAGGGGCCCTGTTGATGGCAATCGGGCTCTACTTACTGTTCACAAATCAGATCGAAGTAGTTCTAATCGTCGGCTCGCTACTCACCTTCTTCGCAGCCGTAGTTTTTTTGGTCAATTTCGTGACCCGCTCCGAGAAGCCGGCGTGATGGGACCTGCCTCGGAGAGGCTGAAACTACGACAATTGCGGCGACCTTACTTCAGGCGCACCGGACAATCGACTTAAACCCCCGCATCTGCCCTGCACAAAAAGGAAAGGCCCCGCTGCCAGTGGGAGTCCGCGCGGGCTTTCTAGGGCGGGCAAGCGAACTTAGGGCGTTCCCAGATAGGCCGTCTCCCCATGAAGTGCGACGTCGAGACCTGCCTCCTCGTCAGATTGCCCCACTTTGACGAGCGTGACTTTGTCTATCAACCACAGCATGGCATAGGTGAAGGCGAATGCCCAAACCGACGACAATAAGGCAGCCAGCACCTGCTTGCCGAAGAAAGCGCCATTGCCAAATACCAAGCCATCGGTGCCAGCTGGATTGAATGCGGTGGAGGCGAATACGCCCAGGAGCACGATTCCAAGCGCACCGCCCACCCCGTGAACGCCCCAAACATCGAGGGCATCGTCCCACTTCAGCCGGTTCTTCAGCGCAACGGCGAAGTAGCAGACCACACCTGACGAAATGCCAATTATGACGGCCGTGAGGGGTGACACGTAACCCGCCGCCGGCGTGACGGTGGCCAATCCTGCGACAGCGCCTGTCAGCAGTCCGACGAAAGTTGGGCGCTTTTCCTGCCACCAACCGACGATCATCCAAGTGACGGCAGCGAAAGAAGCCGCCAAGTCGGTATTGAGAAAGGCGACGGTGGTAACCGAATCAACTCGGAACTCACTGCCCGCGTTGAAGCCATACCACCCGAACCAAAGAAGGCCCGTGCCCAAAGCCACTAGCGGCACACTATGCGGCCCTGAGTCGAGGACGCGCCGGCGGCCGACATAAAGGACCGAAGCGAGAGCGGCCATTCCAGCGGTGTTGTGGACGACGATGCCCCCCGCAAAGTCCAGAACCCCCCAGCTCTGCAATAATCCGCCGCCCCAGAGCATGTGTACGAATGGGAAATATACGAAGAGCAGCCACAGCGTGAGGAAGGCCATGTATGCCTTGAACGAGACGCGATTGGCGAATGCCCCGGTGATCAGCGCCGGCGTGATGATGGCAAACATCATCTGGTAGGCGATATGAACAAATAGAGGAATACCCGGCGTGGGTGACGGCGTGGCCAGAGTCACGCCATGAAGAAAGGCCATGTCCAGGTTGCCAATGATTCCACCCTCACCTCCCGAAAAGCACAGCGAATAACCAACGACGTACCAGATCACCGTCGTCCATCCCATGGAAACAAAGGACTGCATCATGATCGCCAGCACATTGCGCCGGCTGACGAGCCCGCCATAGAAGAACGCCAGGCCTGGAGTCATCAGCATGACCAAGCTGCTGCACAGAATCATGAATCCGGTATTGCCGGTGTCGAGATTTGCCAAGATTTCCTCCCAAGGTAACGGCGCCTGACGAGCGCTCTATGCCATCGGGAAGCCGGCTCCAGGAAACGTAAGAGGTCTTGCGGACGCCGGAGTCTCCGGGGATCCCGCATGGCAAAGTTATGGTAGGAGGCTCCGCAGAGCCGAGTCAATCGCCCGCGTTCATCCCAGCCGAGTGCTGTTTTTGGTGGGGTGGGCCGAGTACTCAATTTTTGGCGCCTTTCGCGGATCGCTTCGTTAGCCAACAAATTGTTGCCAAGTCTCGGGCGCGACTAGCGCATTTTCTGCACGCGCTGTCGGCACACTCTGCAATTCCCTGAATCTCGGATTTCAAGCCAGCGGACCGCTGTAAGCGTCGTTGATCGCAAAAGCCTAGTGCTTTACCTCGCCCCGCTTTGGCGGGACTTTTTCTTCGCCGCATTTCTGCCCTAATCCTACGGGCAGTATTGCATATGTGAGATGGTCAACCGGACGTGTTCTGGTTTCCCTGAGGCGTCTGGTCTCACGCACTGGCCCCGCCCTTCCCCAAAGCGGCGGGGCTTTTCTTTTGCAAGTCTTTTGCAAGGATGTCTTGATAGGCGTGCACGGGAGTAGCCAGCACTAGGTACTACCCTTAGATGATTCCCCGATGTGCCAGAGTGGGCGCATATTCGCGGTGCCCGCAAAGGGCAACTTCCATGGATATGTGCTGCCTAGCCCCGTCGCCTCCCAAACCGGCGGGGCTTTTCTCTGGCCGCAGTGACGCGCATCAAAATAAATCGGCGTCAGGTAAATCCAGGACAAGGGCCGCGCGGACGAAATCGTGTGCTCGTTCGACCGCTGCTTGTCGAATCTCCTCAGGCGGGAAGCCAGTGTGCGCCACCTTTCCGCCGAAGGGCACGCGCACAACGAACTGCACCTCTTCGTCGGACCCCGCCATCACCGGCTCGGACGAGGCCGTGGAAGTCGACCTAGCCGCAGATTCCTTCGAGGCGGCCCTCCTAACCTTGAAGTTGACGAGAACCGCACCCTCCGTTTGTCTTTTCCAATGCCAATCGAACGTCGTCAATATGGCCATTCAAGCCTCCGTCTTTGTGGGGTTGACGGACTCGAACTGCCGAGCTGCTACTCCGGTGATCGTGCACACCACGCTGCGACCGCTATAAGCGAGTGCCCAATTCACCACCTCTGCGGGGCTTTTTCTTCCTGGTTAGTTATATGACAGCGCCGATCGCCGGCAATAACATACGCTTGCGCCGCAGTCGCAAGAGCTGTGAGGCGTACCCCCAATTTGGAGCCCCGCTTTTCGTCGTATGGTCAGCGGGGCTGTCTTTCGGAGTTTAGTTCACCAGATTCCCGCAGGTTCACTCAATGACGGGCATCACACTGACGTAAACGCAGCTTAAGCGCGTGTCCGCGTGAGCACGTATTGCGGACACATTAGGTTCAGCATACGCTTTTTGCTAGCGTTCCTTCACCGGGCCCTTGTACGGCTCATCCCGGCCCGGCTTTTCCTGCCCCGCCCGCCCGCGGGGCTTTTTTCTTCAGTCACTAAATTATCTGTTCTTAAAAATCTTCTTATGGTGCGGCAGCGGTTCGGAGAAACCGTTACAGTGGCGGACGCGGCAGAACCCCGGCGCTTTCTATGGATTCTGTGCAAGTCGTGCGGCCGTTCCTCGAGGCTCGATCCGCGTCATGTTCTGAGCCTGCTTCGCACCGATGTGTCACTGAGCGAGACAGGCCAGAAGTTCAAACGCCGGCGCTGCAAACATCGAAGCGCCGCTGTTGTCGTAGATGATCGGGAGCTGCCCGTCTACGATATCACGGGTCTTTGCCGCATGATGATGGCCCCCGTCGCCTGAGGGAGCCAGGCCCAAGGCCCGCCAGCTTTGATTTTTGAAAAGACGTTCCACGGAGATGCGCTATGAGACCTCTGACCGATTTTATACGGGCTGAAGACATAACCGCTCTAGAGCGCCCGCTCGGCCAAGCCACGGGATTGCCGGGGCGCGTCTTTTCGGCTGAGTTCTTCGAGCTGGAGCAGCACTGCTTTTTCCCGCGCGTCTGGTGCCCCGCCGCCTTCGTCTCCGACATTCCCGATCCCGGCGACGCGTTGCCCGTGGAGATCGCCGGCTGGCCGATCCTGCTGCTGCGCGGTGCGGACGGAGAGATCCGCGGCTTCCTTAACATTTGTCGACACCGAGCGATGCGCGTCGTCACGCAGCCCTGCAAGGGAAGCGCGAACTTCACCTGCCCTTGGCATGCTTGGACCTATGATCTCACGGGCCGGCTTATCGCCACGCCAAAACTCGGCGGCGAACGCATCAACCAGGATGCGAGCTTCCCGACCGACGGTCTCGCACTGATGCCGGTACGCGTCGGCCAATGGCTCGACCTGATCTTCGTCAACATCGACGGGAAGGCACCACCGCTCGACCAGCATCTTCGGCCCCTCGAGGACTTGCTCCGACCCTATTACGACCTCACGGGCCTGCGACGCGCCGAGGCATGGTCGACGGAATATCCCGGAAACTGGAAGGTCGCGGTCGAGACGACGCTCGACGAGTATCATATCCCCTTCCTGCATCCGCAGCTGATGGCGGGCGTCCGCCGCAACAACAACGCCAACGGCCATGCTGACGGCTGCTACATGATGACCTCGAACGCGCGGATCTACGACAACACGCGCAAAGCCGGGACCGCGATGGGCTATGGGCAAGGCTTCCCGAGGATCCTTAAGGAACGCGCGCCCGAGCCACGCAGCCATTTCATCGTGCTCTTCCCGACGGGTGCACTGCAGACTCGGCCGAACCACGCACTCCTCGGTCTCTTCATGCCCGAGGGGCCGGACCGCACCCGGATTACCTTTGTCCACTACTACGCCGGCACGACCGCGACCGATCCCGCCTTTGCGCCGGCACGCCAGGAGATGGTCCAGAGCTGGAAGGAAGTCTTCGAGCAGGATGTGCCGATCGCAAGGGACGTTTATCGCAATCACAAGCTTCGCGATCACGTCGGTCTCGCCACGCGGATGACTCCCGCCTGGGAAGAGGGGGTCGCATCCTTCTATCGGAGCCTCTTGGCGGTGATGGGAGGAACGAGCAGCTCGGCCGACGACGCATCAAACGATAGCTCCTGACCCGGCCGGTTGATCTCGGCGACGCGTACGTAGCCGTAGGGCTGAGCCCTCTCCTGGCGTTACCGGAAGCCGCTGCTCAGCCCCGTTGACCCGCCCGCGTCGCGGCGGTCTCGTTAACCAGCCTTGCTCTGGAGCGACGCCAAAATTCACGGTTTTTCCGGCGCGATGCGCTGGATTGGAAGAAAGCCACGAGCCCGGTCATCTTCGTCCAGCGCCACAAGGAGGTTCTAGACCACATCGTCCATGGCCAAACCTGTTTCGTTCGGCCCGTGTGGCATAGCGCCCGGTGCAACTGTATTGTGCGCCCTGTGCGCATAGCGCGGAGCAAGCGGATCAAATATATCTATTGCTGACCTCGACAAGTTATAGGCGGTCAATGCACCCAGCCACTTCACGGGAATCCGCCAAGACTATCCTGATCGTTGGAGCGTCGCGCGGCCTCGGCCACGCCTTAGCCACCGAGTTCCTGAGTAGAGGGTGGAACGTCATAGGTACGGTTAGGACTGGGGCCCGAACCAAGTTTCACGATCTCGCGGAGGAGCACGAAGGCCGCGTCGGGATTGAGACACTCGACATCAACCAGGCCGATCAGGTCACATCCTTGCGTAGCCGTCTGGCCGGCAGAGTGCTCGACATGCTGTTCGTGAACGCTGGAACCACCACGCATGATGAGCACGTCCATATTGGCGACGTGACCACGGAAGAGTTCATCCGCGTGATGGTGACGAACGCGCTGAGCCCCATGCGCGTCATTGAAGCGCTCCAGGATCTCGTGCCTGCGGAAGGACTGATCGGAGCGATGTCGTCCGGCCAGGGCAGCATCACCAACAACGAGAAGGGGATGCGGGAGGTCTATCGCGGCAGCAAAGCGGCGCTGAACATGTTCATGCGGAGCTTTGCAGCCCGACAAGCCGGAGGGCCGCGCGCTATGGTGCTGATGGCTCCGGGCTGGATTCGCACCGACTTGGGAGGCCCGGACGCGCCTTTCGGCTTAGAGGAGACCGTGCCCGGCCTGGTAGACGTGCTGATCTCCAAGCTTGGGACGCCCGGTCTGCAGTATCTTGATCGCTTCGGTAAGACTGTCCCTTGGTGATCTGCTGCAAGCGCTTGCGCTGATACCGGTCCTGTATCGCCGTCGGCATGGGGAATGGTGCGTCGACAGCGTTGCGATTATTGCAAAGGGCTCAGGCCATTTTTGAGTGCGAAGTACTCCGCACGCACCGTTCCAATGAACACTACCTACCAGTAGGGAGATCGAGTCATGGCGGCATTCACACCGAACGAATATCGGGATCGCGTGAAGAAAGTCTGCGCCGCGATGCAGGCCCAGGGAATCGATACCCTAGTGGTCCTAAATGAAGGGCATTTGTGTTATCTCACCGGCTATGAGGGCTTCTCCGACTATGTCCCGCAGGCGGCGATTTTGCGCGCCGGCGATGCGGATCCGGTTCTCATGTTACGAGAAATGGACCTCCATTGCGCCTATCCCACGGTCTATCTCGATGAGAGACGCATTGAGTGCTATTCCGAAAGCTATATCGGCACCGCCGCGCGATCCCCGTGGGAAGTGATCGGCAAGCGCATCGTCGAAATCGCTCAGAGTGGGCGGATCGGCATCGAGGCAGGTGCCAAGGGATTTTCCCATCGCGACTATGAGCGCCTGATCCAGGCGATCGGCGGCCGAAAGGTTGAAGACGGCACATCCGTCGTGCCGAGCGTGACGATCAAAAAGTCGCCGAACGAGATCAATTACATGCAGACGGCGGCTCGGATTGTCGATCGGGCGCTGACTGCTGGCGCCAACAAAATTGCCGTTGGGGTGCGAGAGTGCGACGTCGCGGCGACGGTCATGCATCACCTGGCAGAGGGTATCGCCGAAACTGGCGGAGGCCCTGGAGTCCCTGTCACGATGCCGGTGACACCCTGGTCGCAAGCTCCGCACATTAAGTGGACCGATCGTCGATATGAAAAGCAGCGTCAGACCAATTTCGAGATCGGCGGCTTCGTTCATCGTTATTGCTGCCCACTGTCGCGGACCGTCTATCTCGGTACTCCTCCTGCCAGATACAAGCACGTACACGAGACAGTGCTGGCCGGGTTTACCGCCGGCCTTGCGGCGGTCAAGCCGGGAGCGCAGGCGGGGGACATACATCGCGCCTTCATGAAGGCATTCAAACCGGGTGGCGTCCGCAAGGAATCGCGTATCGGCTATTCGATCGGCATCAACTGGGCCGACGGCTGCTTCAGTGTTCAAAACGACGACAAGACCATCTTGGAACCGGATTTCACGTTCCATCTCATCATCGGGATTTGGGAACGGGAAGACTCGTATATCCTGAGCGAAGCCGTTCGTGTGACGCCAAACGGCGGCGAGACCTTCACCAAGGTCCCGCGCGATATGATCATACGTTAGGTTCGCGCATAAGCGCGCCGCCGACGAGGCTGTCGGCGCCCCATTATATGAGGAGCTGCGGCATAGACTAGCCACCCCCGAAAACGGCAACGGAGACGCACGCCGCATTGGAGCCCAAATTCGGTTTCCGCGCGATCGCCTCTAATTGGGTTTGCCGCGAGGAATGGCCGGATTCGCGCGCTCTCGCTCGGTTGCCTTGCTATTCTTCCCCGTAAGGTAGACTGACTGGCGGAGGGAGTGGGATTCGAACCCACGTTAGGGTTTCCCCTAAACACGCTTTCCAAGCGTGCGCCTTAAGCCACTCGGCCATCCCTCCAGAAAGGGCCGGCACAATAGCAGGCGGCCCAAACCTCGCCAAGAATCGTGCACTGGGGCGTTCGGTGCCCGCGCTCGTCCCGCCGACCACGCTTGCGCCGGGCACGCTGCCCGGGTTCCCCATCCGGCCCGTGGAGGGGGTTATTTTCGAGCCGGCGGTCACCCGAACCTCGGTACATGAATCGAGCCCATTTTTCCCCGGGCAGGATTTCCGGTTGCCAGCTCGACCGGCAATGGTCAAATTACGCGCCGAATATAATGTAAAAAGGTGCCGCTCGACGCTCCAAACCGGGAAGCTCATATGCTGTTCGGACGCATCCTTGGGTGGTTGCTGATCCTTTGCGCGTTTCTTGTCGTAGCCATGGAGGCTTACGCCTGGCTCGACCAAGGAACCTATCACATCATGGCGACGGGAGAACTCTGGTACAGGGAGAGCCCGAATTCGCTCAATCTCGTCCAGGCCGTGGTGCAGCGCTACATCGCGGCGTTCCTCTGGGATTACGGTATCCGCCCGGTCCTTTTGATGCCCGCGTGGCTGGTGCTCGGGGTGCTCGGCATTCTTTTCCTCCTCATCTTCCGTAGCCGCACGCGACGCCGGCGTCATCACAGCAGTTTCGGGTAAGCTGTAGCGAATTTCGGATTCGCCACACTGGCGCCTCAGTCGTCGCTCATCTTGAGGGCGGCAAGAAAGGCCGATTGCGGAATTTCGACCTTGCCGAACTGGCGCATCCGTTTTTTTCCTTCCTTTTGCTTCTCGAGAAGCTTGCGCTTGCGCGTGATGTCGCCGCCATAGCATTTGGCCGTTACGTCCTTGCGCAATGCCGAGACGGTTTCGCGCGCGATGATGCGGCCGCCGATCGCCGCCTGGATCGCGATCTTGAAGAGCTGGCGCGGAATGAGATCCTTGAGCCGCGCGCAAAGTTGCCGTCCGCGCTGCTCGGCGCGGCTTCGGTGCACGATGATCGAGAGCGCGTCGACAGGCTCGGCGTTAACCAGGATCGTAAGCTTCACGAGGTCGCCCTCGCGATAGCCTTCGATATGATAATCGAAGCTTGCATAGCCCCGGCTGATCGACTTCAGCCGATCGTAGAAGTCATAAACAACTTCGTTGAGCGGCAGGCGATAGACAAGCATGGCGCGGTTTCCGGCATAGGTAAGATCGGCCTGCTCGCCCCGCCGTTCGGTGCAGAGTGCCAGGATGGCGCCCAGATACTCGTCCGGCACCATGATCGTGCCGCGGATCCACGGCTCTTCGACATGCTCGATCTTGACGGGATCGGGCATATCGGCGGGATTGTGGAGCTCCTGGATTTCGCCGTTCGTCAAATGAAGGCGGTAGACAACACTCGGCGCCGTTGCGATCAAGTCGAGGTCGAACTCGCGATGAAGCCGCTCCTCGATGATCTCCATGTGGAGAAGCCCGAGGAAACCGCAGCGGAATCCGAATCCCAGGGCCGCCGACGTTTCGGGCTCGTAATGAAAGCTCGCGTCGTTGAGGCGGAGTTTGGCGAGGCTATCGCGAAGCTGTTCGAACTCATTGGTGTCGATCGGGAATAGGCCACAGAAGACGACGGGAACGCTCGGCTTGAAGCCCGGCAGCGGCTCGGCCGCAGGGCGGCGCTCCTCGGTCAGCGTGTCGCCGATCCGGCAGTCGGCCACGGCCTTGATGCCGGCCATGATGAATCCGATCTCCCCCGGCGCCAACTCATCCGCATCGATAAGTTTTGGCGTGAATACGCCCACGCGGTCGACCTCGTGCGTGGCGCCGGTCGCCATCATGCGCAGCTTCTGGCCCTTCCTGATTGCACCGTCCTTCACACGCACGAGGATGACGACGCCGAGATAGGGGTCGTACCAGCTATCGACAAGAAGTGCTTTCACGGGGGCGTTGCGTTCGCCTTCGGGCGGGGGCAGGCGCTCGACCAAGGCTTCCAACACGTCGTCGATGCCCTGCCCGGTCTTGGCCGAAACGGATATCGCGTGGGAGGCGTCGAGGCCGATCACCTCTTCGATCTGCCGCCGCACGCGCTCGGGCTCCGCCGCCGGCAAGTCGATCTTGTTGAGCACCGGCACAATCTCGTGATTGGCCTCGACCGCCAGATAGGCGTTGGCGAGTGTCTGCGCCTCGACCCCTTGGCTTGCATCGACGACGAGAAGCGATCCCTCGCAGGCGGCAAGCGAGCGGCTCACCTCATAGGTGAAATCGACGTGACCCGGCGTGTCCATGAGGTTCAACGCATAGATCTCGCCATTCCTCGCCTTGTATGAGAGGCGCACAGTCTGCGCCTTGATGGTGATGCCGCGCTCGCGCTCGATATCCATATTGTCGAGGAGTTGGTCGTGAAAATCCCGCTCGGACACGCCGCCACAGCGCTGGATCAACCGGTCGGCAAGGGTGGATTTGCCGTGATCGATATGCGCGATGATCGCGAAGTTACGGATGTGGGCGAGATCGGTCATGTTTCCGTGCGGCCGCAGCCGGCGCTATTTAGCACCCGGCAGCGCCAAGGCAAAGCGCTTTGCCGGAACGAGCGCCACGCACGACCGCATCTCGAATGGCCGCCGAACGAAGATATTCGACATTTCTCACGTGCGCAGACTGCCGCCGGTGGCCTTGACGACGGCTGTTACGATCTTCCTGCCGATTTCATCGATTTCCTCGTCCGTCAAGGTGCGTTCGACCGGCTGAAGCCTGATGCCGATCGCAAGCGACTTCTTGCCCTCCGGCACGCCCGGGCCAGCATAGACGTCGAAAACGGCGACTTCGGCGATGAGGGTCTTGTCGACTCCCTTGGCGGCGCGCACAACCGCTTGCGCCTCGACTTCGCGATCGAGGATGAATGCAAAATCGCGCTCGACCGGCTGAAACGGCGACGCCCTGAGGAGCGGCCGGATTTTACCGGCCTTGGCGCGGGGTTGCGGTACGCGATCGAGAAAGACCTCGAAAGCGACCATCGGGCCTTTCACGTCCATGTGCCGCAGGACTTTGGGATGGAGGGTCCCGAACCAGGCGAGCACGTTGGCCCCGAGGCGAATCGCACCCGACTGCCCCGGGTGATACCAGCCGGGCGCTTCCGAGGTGACTTGCACCTCGGCTGGTCCACCCGCTTCCGCGATTGCTGCGAGCGCGTCGGCCTTCGCGTCGAAGGTATCGGCGTCCCGGTGCGGCACGGCCCAATGACGCGGCACCACCTTGCCAGCGCGCACGCCCGCGGCGACCATCGCCTGGCCGGACGGCGTGTCATCGGCGTATTGCGGGCCGACCTCGAATAGAGCGAGATCGCCATGGCCGCGGTCCGCGTTTCGCCCCGCCGCTGCGATCAGGTTCGGCAAAACCGACGGGCGCATGACATCGAGATCGCTTGAAATCGGATTGGCGAGTGCGAGTGCCGGATTACCGCCGCCGAAGAGCGCCGCGTGACGCGAGTCGGTGAACGAGAATGTCACCGCTTCCATCAAGCCGCGAGCAGCGAGTCCTCGTTTCACAGCACGCACGCGCCGTTGGAAAGGCGTCAACGAAAGCTGGGGTAACGGTGTATCGAGCGGCATCGGCACGACGGGGATGCTGTCGTAGCCGCGCACGCGAAGGATGTCCTCGATGAGATCCGCCTCGGCTCCCACGTCGCCGCGCCAAGAGGGCGGCGACACCTTGAGTCCGTCCGTACCTTCGGCAGTTTCGTAGCCGAGGGCATCGAGGATGCGTTTCTGTTCGGCAAGCGTCATTTCAACGCCACCGAGCGTTTCGACCCGATTCGGGCGCAGTGGAATTATCCGCCGCCAGCTCGGAAGCTCCCCGGCACTGACGACCTCGCTCGCCTCACCGCCGCAGAATTCGAGAACGAGCCGGGCCGCAACCTCGGCACCCCAGAGTGCGGATGTCGGATCGAGACCGCGCTCGAAGCGATAGCGCGCGTCGCTTTCTATTTGGAGCTTGCGACCGGTCCGCGCCGTGCGCACCGGGTCGAACAGCGCTACCTCGAGGAAGACGTTCTTCGTCGCCTCGGTACACCCGCTCGCTTCACCGCCCATGATCCCGCCAAGACCATGGACCTCGTTACGGTCGACGATGACCGTCATTTCGCCGTCGAGGACATAGTGCTTTCCATTGAGGGCTTGGATGCTTTCGCCGGTCCGCGCCAAGCGCATCGTCAAATCGCCCGACACTTTGTCCGCGTCCCACACGTGAAGCGGACGACTGAGGTCGACAGTCACGTAGTTGGTGATGTCGACGAGTGCGGAGATGGGCCTGAGACCGATAGCGCGCAAGCGGTCCTGGAGCCAGCGCGGGCTCGGTCCGTTCGTCACGTTCCGAAAATAGCGCCCGACCACGAACGGGCACGCACTTGCCGCGTCCCCGGGGAGCGCCCGCAACCATTTGACCGGGCTCGCGAACTGGCCTTTCATGGGTGCGGTGCGGGGATCGGGCTTCAGTCTGCCGAAACCGGCGGCGGCGAGATCGCGCGCGATGCCGCGCACGCCGAGCGCGTCCGCCCGGTTGGGCGTCACGGCTATGTCGATCACCGGATCGTCGAAACCCATGTACCTCGCGAAGAACTCGCCGACCGGCGCCTCCTCCGGAAGATCGATGATCCCCTCATGTTCGTCGGAGATGCCCATTTCCCGCTCGGAGCAGAGCATGCCGTTCGACTCGACACCCCGGATGACACCTTTCTGAAGGTCGAGGCCGGTGCCGGGGATGTGAACGCCTGCGGGCGCAAAGACGCCCTTCATGCCCGTCCGCGCGTTGGATGCGCCGCACACGACCTGGACTTTCCCATGCCCCGTATCGACGATACAGACACGCAACCGATCGGCGTTTGGGTGCTGCTTCGCTTCGACGACATAGGCGATCGTGAACGGCCGAAGCGCTTCGGCGCGGTCGACGACCTCCTCGACCTCGAGCCCGAGCATGGTGAGTGCGTCAGCAAGCTCACCAACGCTTTTCTCGGTCTCGAGATGATCCTTGAGCCAGCCGAGCGTGAACTTCATCGGCTGAGCCCTCCAACAAGCGAAGGCACATCGAGGGCGGCGAATCCATAGTGGCGCAGCCAGCGCAAATCGGCGTCGAAGAAGGTGCGTAAGTCGGGAATGCCGTATTTGAGCATGGCAATTCGCTCGATCCCCATGCCGAAGGCGAAGCCCTGGTAGACGGCAGAATCGATGCCACACATTTCGAGGACCTTCGGATGCACCATGCCGCAGCCGAGGATTTCGAGCCAGTCGTCCCCCGCCCCGATCTTGAGTTCACCCCCTGTGCGGCTGCACCCGATATCCACTTCGGCGGAGGGTTCGGTGAAGGGAAAATGACTCGGACGGAACCGCACTGGCACATCCGGCACCTCGAAGAAGGCACGGCAGAATTCGATGAGACAGCCCTTGAGGTGCCCCATGTGCGACGTGCGATCGACGACGAGGCCTTCGACCTGATGAAACATCGGCGTGTGCGTCATGTCGCTGTCGCAGCGATAGGTGCGTCCGGGTGCAATGATGCGAATGGGCGGTTTCACGCTCTGCATGGTGCGAACCTGAACGGGCGAGGTGTGTGTGCGTAACACCATGCGGGTGCCGTCCGGACGATCCTTGAGGTAGAAGGTATCCATCATCTGCCGTGCGGGATGTTCGGAAGGAATGTTAAGTGCCGTGAAATTATGAAAGTCGTCCTCGATGTCCGGCCCTTCCGCAACCGCGAAACCCATCTCGCCGAAGATCGCGGAAAGCTCGTCGATCGTCTGGCTGATCGGATGGACGCGCCCCTGATTCTCCGGGCGCGGCGGGAGTGTTACGTCCGTGCGCTCGCGCCTGAGCTTTGCATCGAGCTCTGCGTCGGCTAGTGCTGCCTTCCGCGCCTCAAGCGCCGACGCGACCGTGTCCTTGATGAGGTTCAGCCTGCGGCCCGCCTCCTTGCGCGACTGTTCATCGAGGCGGCCCAGGCCCTTCATGAGTTCGGTGATGCGTCCCTTGCGACCAAGGGCCGCGACCCGCACGTCCTCAAGGGCCGCGAGATCGCCAGCGGCTCCGATGTCGCGCATCAAATCGCTCTCGAGGGATTCCAAATCGTCCATGCTCATCTCATCCGGCTCTCATGCCACGCGGAGGGGTTGGGCGAGGGTGCTACACCAAAACAAAAGGGGCCTTGTCGCTCAAGGCCCCTTATCAGCGCCACCTCGCGGTCGGTTCGATCAACCAGCCTTGGCGAGGGCCGCTTGGGCCTGGGACACCAAGGCCTTAAACGAAGCGGGGTCGCGAACCGCGAGATCGGCCAAGACCTTGCGGTCAAGCTCGACGCCGGCGACCTTGAGGCCGTGGACGAATTTACCATAGGTGAGGCCATGCTCGCGCACGCCTGCGTTGATACGCTGGATCCATAGCGCGCGGAAATCGCGCTTGCGGTTGCGCCGATCGCGATAGGCGTATTGCAGCCCCTTTTCGACCCTTTCGAGCGCGATGCGGAAATTGTTCTTGGCCCGGCCGCGATAACCCTTCGCAAGCTTCAAGACTTTCTTGTGCTTGGCGTGACGGGCGGAAGAAGAGGTTGCGCGCGCCATGACTCAGCCCCTCGCGTAGGGCATATAGCCCTTCACAAGCCGCTCATCGCCCTTTCGCAGCACAAACGTGCCGCGCGATGTGCGCTTCATTTTTTGAGGCCGCTTCGAAAGACCGTGACGCTTCAAGGCAACCGCCGCCTTGATTTTGCCGGACGCCGTGCGCTTGAAGCGCTTCTTTGCGCCGGACTTCGTCTTTAGCTTGGGCATTTTGCGTGTCCTTGTCGAGAGAGGTTGACGCTTCAAGAGCGGTTGGGCATGCCCTTTGTGGCCGCGCCGCTCGCAATGAAGCCGTGGGTTATACAGAGATAGAGGGCCGAAGGCAAGTGCCGGTTGGCAAACCGCAAGGGGCGTTGGCCTTCTCGAACTATCGTTCTTCCATGGGCCAAATGCCGACCCTGGGACTTCCGCAAAAAAATGCCCCGCCGGAGCGAGGCCCAGTTGCGGTATCGCATTTCTTGGACTCAGGCTACAGCAGCCAAGATTTTGTCGAAGTCCGCCTCGGGGAATACCTTGATCGTCGTGGTGCGCACGTTCCCCCTCGATGCCAGCGATAGAACGTACTTGGCAATGTCGGCGTCGTCCGCGGCTTCGGCCTGGATGATCAAGTCGAACGCACCCATGGCCAGTTGAGAGCTTTTGACCTGGACGCCGAATTTCCCGCCAATTCCCTCGCGGCGGCCCGGCGCTTCGGCGCCTCTTTGATGTTCCTGATCCCTTGATCGGTAAAATTAGCCAACAGAACGTATGAGGACATGACGTGCCTCCCTCGAAACAGAGGAGATGGACCTCGGCGGGTCCACGGGGAGGATTATGCCACGAAGTGCCCATGAGGTATCGAGGACCGACCCTGGGCAACGGCTTTGGCGCCACGACGGCATCCGCTATTTGGGCGCGATCACCATCGTCATCTGCCGGCCTTCCATCTTGGGGAACTGCTCCACTTTGCCAAGCTCGCTCAGATCGCCGCGCACGCGTTCGAGCACGCGCATGCCGATCTCCTGGTGAACGAGTTCCCGGCCCCGGAAGCGAAGGGTGACTTTGACCTTGTCGCCCTCTTCAAGAAACTTCACGACCGCCCGCATCTTGATCTGATAGTCGTGATCATCGATCGAGGGGCGCATCTTGATCTCCTTGATCTCGATGACCTTCTGCTTTTTGCGCGCCTCGTTCTTCTTCTTTTGCTCCTCGTACTTGAACTTGCCGAAATCGAGGATCTTGACGACCGGAGGTATCGCCCCCGGTGCTATCTCGACAAGATCGAGGCCTGCTTGCTCGGCTCGCCCGAGTGCCTGGGCGATCGAAACAACCCCGATATTTTCGCCATTTTCGTCGATCAGCCGCACCTCAGCTGCACGGATTTGCTCGTTGATCGCCGGTCCGTCCCGGGACGGCGTCATTTCAAAGGGGGGTCTAACTATTTAGTATCTCCTTCAAGCGAGGGCGCGCCAAACGACTCCGTCCTCCCGCGACGAGCCGTTCCGGTAAGCGCGCATGATTCCACCTGACTGCCGGAACCGCAGCCGGCCTAAGTCTAGTGATCGAACGCTGCCATGCAAGGCTTTCTTTACTGTTAAGAACAGGCTTCTTGGCGCGGAAGGGCGTCGAGCACCTCCGTTAATTTCAGCTCGTAAAGCCGCCGACGCCGGAGGATCGTCACCCGCGCGCCGCGTGGCGCGCACAGGGCCGGGTCCGATGCCCCCGAGAAAAGCACGAGCGATGGGCAGCCGGCTGCCGCCGTCAAGTGCATGGGCCCGGTGTCGTTGCCGACCGCGAGAGCTGCATCGCGCGCAAGGGTAATAATCTCGAGGATGTTCGTCTCGCCGGTGAGATCGCGCGCCGTCGCCGCGCGTGCAACGATCGCTCGGCCGAACGGCCGGTCGGCCTTGGTTCCGAGGATTACGGGAACGATGGCGGCACGCTCCAATTCATGGGCAAGCCCCGCATACCGCTCAAGCGGCCAGCGCTTCGCCGGCCGATGCGGCGAGGCACCGGGCACAAGAAGGGCATAACGCCCCGGCAACGCGAAGCGGCTTAGATCCGCCTTCGCCCACGACACGTCGGGCAATCCCACATCGCGGATTCCGGCGATGCGCAACTGATCCGCCTGGCGATCGATCGTGTGCATTCGCTCCCGTTCGGGATTGTTGTGATGATGCGAACAGCCCAGCACGATCCCCGACCATTCTGGCCACGGCCCGGGCCAAAAGAGACGGAAGTACCACCCGCTTCTGTCCGATGTTTGAAGATCGTAGACGCGCTCGAACAGCACCTCGCGCAAGCGGCGCCGAAAGCGCAGCCAAGCGCGGATCGCCAGTATCGGAGGCCGATCGTCGAGCCAAACATCGTCGAAATAGCCCGAGGACTGGCCGAGTTGCGCGAACGGCGCAGTCGTCAACAGGACGATGTGGGCATCTCCGTGGTGCCGGCGGATTGCCGCCATCGGACCCATTGCCTGGACGAAATCGCCGAGGGCGCCGAGCTTGATGACAAGAATACGCTGCCGTCCGGACGTCACGCGCTGACGACCGCGCGTTCGCGAAGCTCGTCATAAACCGCCAATGTGCGTTCGCACATGGTCTCCTTCGCGAATTGTTCATGGGCGCGTGCGATTACGGATTCGGCAAGCCGCTCCCGCACGCGAGGGTCGAGGGCGAGCGCCTGGGAGAGTGCTTCGGCGAGCGCCTCGGCATCGCCCGGTGTCGTTAGCCAGCTCATTTCGCTCGCGATCACGATCTCTCGCGACCCGCCGTGATCGCTTGCGATCACCGGCCGGCCCATCGCCTGCGCCTCTACCGTCACCCGGCCGAACGGCTCGGGCTCCGTCGAGGCCGACACGACGACATCGGAAAGCATATATGCCGCCGCCATGTCATTGCAGTGATCCACGATATGGACGATGGGCGTCAATCCCAGCCGCAGAATGCGGCGTTCAAGCTCCCTGCGATATCTGCTCCGCCCCTGATCGGAGCCGACAAGGACACATCTCACGTCGAGGCGCCCAAGCCGGGCCAAGGCGTCGAGCAGGACGTGATGTCCTTTCCACCGGGTAAGCCGTCCCGGCAACATGATGACGGGCATGCCATCCTGAAGGCGCCACTGTCGCGCGAGTTGAACGAGGCGAGACGGCGCCACATGCGCCGGATTGAAGACCTCGAGGTCGATACCCCGGGGAATGAGACGGATGCGGGCCGGGTCGACGCCGTAGCGCGTCTGAATTAGCGTTTCAATATGTTCAGAGATCGCAATGACCAGTTCACCCCGCACCATCACCGAGTTGTATAAGCGCTTGAGATAGTTGCCCTCGGAATACTTGCCGTGAAAGGTGGTGAGAAAGGGCCGGCCGGTGCGTCGTGCAGCGGCGATCGCACTCCACGCCGGCGCGCGGCTCCGTGCATGCACGATATCGACGTTGTTCCGTTCGACGAGATCGACAAGCCGGCCTACGTTCTTACGCATCACAAACGGGTTCTTGCTCGCAAGCGGAAGCACGATGTGCTCGGCTCCGGCGCGCGTCAGCTCTCGCACGAGCGGGCCGCCGGAAGACGCGACGAGCGCACGGCCGCCGCTGCGCACCAGGGCCGTCGCTACATCGACGCAGCCCCGCTCGGCACCCCCCGTATGGAGGGCTGGCAGGACCTGCAGAACCGTCGGCCGCTCGGCGCGTGTACGCCCGGTTGGGCGCTGCCCGGTCTCAATGCTAGAGTGCGTATCGATACCCATGCTGAATTGAACCGAGAAAGATATGCCTGTCGTGGAATCGCGCGACAACCCCCCGCTGCGACGGCTTGCGCGGCCGGCCGGCGGCACTATCGCGTATCACAAGTTGGATGGCCGGTCACCAACCGTCATGTTCCTTACCGGCTATCGCTCCGACATGAGCGGCGGCAAGGCGCTGGCGCTGGAGGCTCTTTGCAAACGCCGCGGCCAAGCGTACTTGCGCTTCGATTATAGCGGGCACGGGCAGTCCTCAGGTCGCTTCGAGGACACTGTGATCAGCGACTGGTTGGGGGATGCGCTCCTGGCGCTCGACTCCCTCACCACGGGCCCGGTTATTCTTGTGGGGTCGAGCCTCGGCGGGTGGATCATGTTGCTGGTCGCGAAGCGGCGGCCGGACCGCATCAAGGGCCTGGTCGGTATCGCCGCCGCTCCCGATTTTACCGAAGATCTGATGTGGCGTAATTTTTCGGCCGAACAGCGAAACGTCCTGATGCGCGACGGTATCGTTCATTTGCCGTCCGAGTACGACCCCACACCCACCCCTGTCACCCTCGCACTCATCGAGGACGGAAAGGCCAATTTACTGCTGACCGGCTCGATCCCCTTCGACGGTCCCGTGCGGCTCATCCACGGCCTTTCCGATCCGGACGTGCCGTGGCAAACATCGATGCGCATAAAGGACGGTCTGACGTCGGGGGACGTCGAGATCACGTTGGTCAAGGGTGCGGGGCACCGTCTTTCCGAGCTGCAAGACCTCGAGCGAATGTGCGAGACCGTTGCGAGACTTTGCGACCGGTTCGGCTGAGGCCGGTCAGGCCTCCCCTTCGAGAATCGCTTCGAGACCCGCGCGATAATCGGGAAATTGAAGTCGCACGCCGAGTTCACGCTTGATGCGCGCGTTGCTGACCCGCTTGCTGTCACGATAAAAGCTCGCGGCCATCGGCGAAAGCCCCGCCTCTCCGATTGGAATAAGCGCCGGCGGCTCGATCTTCAGAAGCTTGCACGCATAGGCGATGACGGCTTCGCCCGCAGCCGGGTGATCGTCGCACAGATTGTAGACAGCCCCAGGGTTCGGTCTTGCCGCCGACGCGCGCAGGGTGGCCACGATATCGTCGACATGAATTCGCGAAAAGATGTGGCCAGGCTTGGCGATACGCCTTGCCGTGCCCGCGCGCACGGCGTCGAGCGCGCTGCGGCCCGGTCCATAGATGCCGGCAAGACGGAAAATATGCACGGGCAGAAGGTGCGCTTCGTGGAGTGCGAGCCAGCCGGCTTCGGCCGCCGCCCGCCTGCGCCCGCGCTCACTCGTCGGCGACAGGGCCGAACTTTCGTCGACTTCGCCCCCTTCTCGATCGCCGTAGACGCCGGTCGTCGAAAGGTATCCCGCCCATTCAAGTCCCTCGAGCGCTGCGATATCGCGGCCGTGGCAATCGAGCACAAGATCGCCGTCGCCGTCGGGCGGCACCGAAGACAGGAGGTGCGTCGTTCCCGCGAGTGCCGCCCCGAAATCGCTGAGGGGATGGTCGCGATCGAATCGGTATGTCTCGATTTCGAGGTCCCCAAGTGCCGCCGCCGATTCGTTGCGGAAGGTACCGGCGACCCGCCAACCCTCCGCGAGCCAGCTCTGCGCCAGATGCCGCGCGGTATAGCCGAGACCGAAGACAAATAGTCGCCGTCCAGTCACGCGGCCCGCCGGAGCCAAGTTTCAGAAATCAAGATCGGCATAATGCGCCGCCGGCGGCGCGCCCGGTACATGGTCGGCCAAGATTGGGCGAAAGCTCGGGCGCGACTTGAGCCGCGCATACCACTCCCGCGCGCGAGGATGCTCGTCCCAAGGCACGTCGCCGATATAGTCGACGGCCGAGAGATGAGCACCCGCCGCGACGTCGGCCATCGAAAACGCCTCGCCCGCAAGCCAATTCCGGCGATCCGCGAGATAGCCAATATAATCGAGATGCGGATGAATGTTCTGGAGCCCGGCGCGAATCGCGTTGGAGCTCGGTTCGCCGCGGCCGAAAAGGCGCTTTCCCAATTTTTCGCCGACAAGATTGGCCGTCACCTCGCAGCCGAATTTATGGTCGAACCATGCCGCAAGTCGGCGAATCTCAGCACCTTCTTGGGGAGAGGCGCCATAGAGCACCGGTTCGGGATAAACCGCCTCCAAATATTCGCAGATGGCACTGCTGTCGACCACCGCGGTGCCATTCTCGTCGATGAAGACCGGCACTTGCCCCGCGGGATTGATAGCCACGAATTCGGGACGGCGTTCCCACACTTTTTCGATTTGCATTTCGAAGTCGAGCTTCTTCTCGCGAAGGGCGATCCTGACTTTTCGGGAAAAGGGCGAGAGCCAAAGGTGATAGAGCGTGCGCATGGGCGCTGGATTCTAGTGGACAGGCGCCGCGCCGTGTAGGGAAAATATGAAGAATCTCTCATGCGCGGTGCGGGCAGACGCCCGTCGTCCCTCGACTACGCCGTTGCCGCGGCTTTCGCAGCCCGGCTAACCGGATGGGCGAGTCGGCCGATCATCTCTTTGGGGACAATCTGCCAGAATCGCATCACCTCGCGATCCCAGTCATTGAGGAGACCGCTCGCGAAGCGCGATTGGGTGTTCTCGACATGCTGTTCGACGAGCTGGCGGCAGACGAGATCCCAATGGGGCATTTCGATGCGCTGCCAAAGAACGGTTTCCGGATTGATGTGCTTCGGCAGCCCCTCGTCGGCGTCGTAGACGAAACCCATGCCACCCGTCATGCCGGCCGCAAAATTGTCGCCGACCGGGCCGAGGATGACGACGGTCCCGCCCGTCATGTACTCGCACCCGTTCGAGCCGCAGCCTTCGATGACGGCATCGGCGCCCGAGTTGCGCACGGCAAAGCGCTCGCCCGCCTGACCGGCAGCGAACAATTTGCCTGCCGTCGCACCGTAAAGCACGGTGTTGCCCATGATGGTGTTGTCCTGGCTAGCATAGAGTGCGGCCGTCATGGGGCGCAGCACGATCGTCCCGCCCGAAAGGCCCTTGCCCACGTAGTCGTTCGCATCGCCGAACACTTCGAGCTTCAGGCCCTGGACGGCAAAGGCGCCAAGCGATTGGCCGGCCGAGCCTCTCAGCCGCACCGTGATGTGCGCGGGCGGCAGGCTCGACATGCCGTAGCGCCGCGTAATCTCCGAAGAGAGGCGCGTGCCGATCGCGCGGTAGGTGTTTCGAATGTTGTAGGCAAGCTGCATTTTCTCGCCGTCCTCGAGGAGGGCGGTCGCATCCTTGATGATCTGCGAATCGAGGGTATCGGGAACTTCGTTCCGGCTCTCGAGCGTGCAATAGCGCGGATAATCGCCGGGATCGGCTTGGGCCAGGATCTGGTTGAGGTCGAGGTCGTCGAGATGCGGGCTGCCGCGGCTGACCTGGAACAGCAGGTCGGTGCGGCCGATGATCTCATTGAGGGAGCGAGCGCCGAGCGAGGCAAGGATTTCGCGAACCTCCTCGGCGACGAATGTGAAGAGATTGACCACGCGCTCCGGCGTGCCTTCGAACTTCGCGCGCAATTTCGGGTCCTGGGTGCACACACCGACAGGGCACGTGTTCGAATGGCACTGACGCACCAGGATGCAGCCCATGGCAACGAGGGCCGCGGTGCCGACGCCGTATTCCTCGGCCCCGAGCATCGCGGCGATGACCACGTCGCGACCCGACTTGATGCCACCGTCGGTGCGAAGCTTCACCCGGTGGCGCAGTCGATTGAGCGTCAAGACCTGGTGAACCTCGGAGAGGCCCATCTCCCAAGGCGTTCCCGCGAACTTGATGCTCGACATGGGCGATGCACCGGTTCCGCCGACGTGACCCGAGACCAGGATCACGTCCGCCTTCGCCTTGGCGACCCCGGCCGCCACCGTGCCGATGCCCGAGCGCGATACAAGCTTCACGCATACGAGGCAATTCGGATTTATCTGCTTCAGGTCGTAGATGAGCTGCGCCAGGTCCTCGATCGAGTAGATATCGTGGTGCGGCGGTGGCGAGATGAGCATCACGCCCGGCGTGGAATGCCGCAGCTTGGCGATCATCTCGGTCACCTTGAATCCCGGCAGTTGCCCGCCCTCACCGGGCTTGGCCCCTTGCGCCACCTTTATCTCGAGTTCGCGGCAATTATTGAGATATTCGGCCGTCACGCCGAAGCGGCCCGACGCCACTTGCTTGATCGCAGAGTTCGGATTATCGCCGTTTGCCTTGGGCTTGAAGCGGGTCGGGTCCTCGCCACCCTCCCCGCTGTCGGCCTTGGCGCCGATGCGGTTCATCGCGATGTTGAGCGTTTCGTGCGCTTCCGGCCCGAGGGCGCCCAGGGACATGCCCGGGGTAACGAAGCGCTTGCGGATTTCGGTGATCGATTCGACCTCGTCGACCGAGATCGGCTGACCCTTGGGTGCGAAGTCGAGAAGGTCGCGGAGAGAAATGGGTGGAAGCTTGCGCAGTCCGTCGCTGTATTTCTTGTATGTCGAGTACGAATCGCCCGCGACCGCGGTCTGCAGCGTATGGATGAGCGAGCCCTGGTAGGCGTGCGTCTCCCCGCCACGGCGGTACTTGTAAAACCCGCCGACGGGAAGTGCCGCGAAATCCTCGGCGTAGGCGCGCTCGTGCATTTCACAGAGCTTGCGCTCGATGCCGCTGAGGCCGATACCCGAAATGCGCGACGGCATGCCCGGGAAGAACTCGGCCACAAGGGAACGCGAGAGGCCCAGGGCCTCGAAATTGTACCCGCCGCGGTACGAGCTGACGACGGAAATGCCCATCTTCGACATGATCTTGAGGAGGCCCTGATCGACGGCGTATTTGAATCGGTGCACCACCTGATCGAATGGGAGCGAGCCAAAGAGGCCGCGACGGTGGCGGTCGGCGAGGGTTGCCTGGGCGAGATAGGCGTTTACCGTCGTAGCACCAACCCCGATCAGGACGGCGAAATAATGCACATCCATGCACTCGGCGCTGCGCACGTTGAGCGAGCAGAATGTTCTGAGCTTTTTGCGCACGAGGTGCGAGTGCACGGCGCCAGCGGCGAGGATCATCGGGATCGCCGCGTTGGCGCCGTCAACACGGTCGTCGGAAAGTATGACGTGCTGGGCCCCTCCCCGCACGGCATCCTCGGCCTCCTGGCGAATGCGCGAAATCGCCTCGCGAAGCGCCCCGTCGCCCTTGCGCCAATCGAAGGTGCAATCGATATCCGCCGCACTTGAGCCCATATGACTCCGCATGGCCTCGAATTCGCCGTTCGAGAGCACGGGCGAGCTCAACTGGAGAAGCCGGCACTGGGATTCGTCCTCGTCGAGGATGTTGCCGAGGTTGCCGAGGCGCGTGACGAGGGACATCACGCGGGTCTCGCGCAAGGAATCGATCGGTGGGTTCGTGACCTGGCTGAAATTCTGCCGGAAATAATGATGAAGCCCGCGGTGCTGTTCGGATAGGACGGCGATCGGCGTGTCGTCGCCCATCGAGCCGACCGGCTCCTTGCCATCTTCCGCCATCGGGTGCAGCACGAGCTCGAGATCCTCGAGCGTCCAGCCAACCGAAAGCTGATGCCGGCGCAGATCCTCGCGCTGAAATTCGACCCGCTCGTCGGCTCCCTTCTTGAGGAGACTGTCGAGCTTCTTGATCTGCTTCACCCATTGGCCGTAGGGACGCTCCTTGGCGAGTGCTTCTTTGATATCCTGATCGTGATAGAGCTTGCCGCCGCGCAGATCGACGGCAATCATCTGGCCGGGCCCGACGCGGCCCTTCTCGACCACGTTCGCCTCCTCGAGTCGGACCATGCCGGTCTCCGAGCCCACGATGACGAGGCCATCCGCCGTGATCGTGTAACGCATCGGCCGCAGGCCATTGCGATCCATGCATGCAACCGCCCACTGCCCGCCATAGGCGCAAATCGCGGCCGGTCCGTCCCACGGCTCCATGATCGCGTTGCAGTAGGAATAAAGATCCTTGATCGCCTGGGACATGTCCGCCCTGTTGGCCCACGCCTCGGGCATCAGGATTGTCTTCACCATCGGCACGGTACGGTTCGCCCGGACCATCACCTCGAAAACGGCGTCGAGCGCCATCGAGTCCGAGCTGCCGGGCTGGATGATGGGCAGCAGGTCGGCCATGTATTCGCCGAACCATTCGTGCGCCATGCGCGGCTCATGCGCCTTCATCCAGTTGATGTTGCCGAGGAGCGTATTGATCTCGCCGTTGTGGGCGAGCATTCGGAACGGTTGCGCAAGCGGCCAACTGGGGAAGGTGTTCGTCGAATAACGCTGGTGATAGATCGCGAAGTTCGAGACGAAGCGCTCATCGAGCAGGTCCGGGTAGAATGCGGTGAGCTGCTCGGCGAGGAACATACCCTTGTAGATGATCGAACGGCAGGACAGCGAGCAGATGAAGAAATCCCGAATGCTTTCGGCGAGGATTTGCTTCTCGATGCGCCTGCGAATGATGTAGAGCTCGATCTCGAATTGGCGAGCGTTCAATCCCTTGGTATTGTCGATCAGGATCTGCTCGATCTCGGGCCGCGTCGCATTCGCCTTCTCGCCGATGACCGAAATATCGATCGGCACCTGGCGCCAGCCGAAGATACCGTAGCCAAACGCCAGGATTTCCGTCTCTACGATGCAGCGGCAACGCTCCTGGCCTGCGAAATCGGTGCGCGGCAGAAAGATCATGCCGCACGCAAGACGGCCCTCGCCCGGTTCGTGTCCCGTATGGCGGATATGCTCCTTGAAGAAATTTTGCGGGATCTGGACGTGGATGCCAGCTCCGTCGCCGGTCTTGCCATCGGCGTCGACGGCGCCCCGGTGCCACAGCACCTTGAGGGCCGCAATACCAGCGGTCACCACATCCCGGCGCGGCTTTCCATCTATGGCGGCGACAAGTCCTACACCGCAGGAATCGTGCTCGTCGCGGGGATCGTAGAGCCCTTCCCTGGCAAGTATTTCGGCGTTCCTGCGATACGCTTCGACGAAGCGGAGGCCGTCATTCTCGTTCGATCGGTTGCCGTCCATGGCGGAACCTCCCCTCGCTCGATCCTATGGCCGCACCGCGGCCGTGCCTCCAGGAGCGGCGGCTTCCGAAGCGGGAACACGAACACCCGCCGCGAGCGTGATCGGAATGTAGTTTGCCATCCGCGCCACGCGGTCGATCCAGCGATTGACCGCGGCGTAAGGTGCAAGATCGAAGCCGCCCTCGTGCGCCACGTGTGTGTAGGCATAAAGTGC
>DASPOR010000036.1 GCA_035625915.1 Alphaproteobacteria bacterium
GCATACCGCCGACCTCGCCACCGATCTCGACAATGTGCGGCGCATGCGCGAAGCACTCGGCCCGGACATCGACATCATGATCGACGTCAATATGGGCTGGACCGCCGACGTCGCCATTCTGATGGGCCGCAAATTTCAGGATTATGACGTGTATTGGCTCGAGGAGCCGGTGACGCCGGACGATTTCGCCGGTTACCTGCGGATCGCCGAGGCGCTCGATCTCCGCATCGTCGGCGGCGAGACGCATTTCACGCGCTTCGATCTCAAGCCGTTCTTCGAAAATCCCCGACTGCCGATCCTGCAACCCGATCCGATGCGCGGAGGGCTGACCGAACTGCGCAAGATCGCGACGGTGGCCGACACTTGGGGCATGACCATAGCGCCGCATCTGTTTCCGGAATTGAACGTGCAGCTTCTCGCCTCGATCCCGAATGGGCTTTGGATCGAGGACATGGGTCTTGCCGAAGATCTATTTATCGATCCCGTGCCGGTGGTAAACGGATTCATCGCCGCACCGGAACGGCCGGGCCACGGCCTCGCGTTCAAACCGGAAATCCTGCGCGATTGTGCGGTTAAGGCATGAGCTGGAGATATGCCATGGCGACGAGGACCCGATAGCATTTCTCAATCCCTGTGATCGAATTCCTAGAATGATCGTAACGATGCCAACTTTAAGACAAAATTAACTCAAAACCTTAAGCGTTGGGAATTCGCTTTGAGCGTACTGTTTCTATTGCAGTTGCTTGAGGCGAATGACGATGGGGGTGTCCCATGAAAAATGGGATCGCGACGCACAGTCTGCCTCGTGAGTGTTACGTTCTTCGAATCGACGGCCGGTTAAATTCGACACATCGGCGTTTTGTCGATGCACTGCGAGCAGGCTTGCAACTCAAAGACCGGTTTCCGCATCACGACATCAAAGTAAGCGTAGCGCCGATAATAAGATCAACCCAAGAAAAAGTGGCGGGAACGGTTTTGCACTAAGCGAGTCTCGGCACGGCTCGCATTTGCAGTCGCCGCCATCGGGCGGCACGGCGACGACGTGACATTTTCAGGCAGCATTCGCGCCGCCCTTCGCCGAAAAATCGGCCGGTACGATCTGGGCCCGAGAACAAAACCATAGCGGCCGCCGACTCGATTATTTCCTCAAACCAAGCAACACATAGCCGAATTCGACTTTGCGATTGGGCTCGCCAATCGCCTCGAGTTTGAACTCACCGGCGGTTTGAAAGGTCTGAAGGCCCGTGCCCGGTATGACCGTGGTTCGCGGCGCCTCGGCGTCCGGCGGCTTCCAATATACCTTGGTCTCCGCTTCGGCCTCCCAGATCGTGAGGATGACGATGTGCCGCTCGCCGTCCTCGATGATCGTCTTTGGCGGCTCACCAACGTTGAGCGTGCCCTTCCCCACCGACTCGAACTTGTTGATTTGGTCGAAGTCGATTTCTTGCGCGTGCGTGTCGGCGGCCAGAAAGATGACCGGCACAAAAAGCGTCAATGCAGTCATGATACGCAACATCGTCATGCCCCCACCGGCCGTTTCTATCGTACGTACGGAGGCTTCGTCGCGGGCGCATGGTGCCACTCTTGATCGGTCCGCTCAACGATCCTGCGATAGCGTCGGTCTGCGTCTTTGTGCCGATGAGATCGATCGTAAGCACGCGACCCGTAACTGTCACAATCAGATGGCCAAATCCGTTGAAGTACTGCTGTAGTGAGACGTCCTCCACTCCGTTCCGCGATATTCCTCGCACCGGCATACGAACAGGTTGGCGCTGGAAGTTCGGCTTAACAGGTTGAATTGGACCATGTCCACCGATTCCCGCCACCATGTACGGCACTTCCATCCATCGTCCGCCCACCTGGACCGTCCGGGTAAAGCGCTAGTAAACGTGGGCGTGTCCGGAGAGGACCGCGTCGGGACCTATCCCAACTTCCGTGAAAGCAGCGTCGAGGTCTGCCAGCATGTGGGAGCTCCCGGAATAGCCGCCGCCTCCACTGAACGG
>DASPOR010000037.1 GCA_035625915.1 Alphaproteobacteria bacterium
GCGATAGACGTGATGCGGAAGCTCCTGGGCGGCCGCGTAGCCTTCGTAATTACCGGCTATTCCGAACGGTGGGTCGGTGAACCATAGTGAGTTATCCGACTTGACCACGACATCATTGGGCGAATTGAGCGGCTTGCCTTCGAAGCAGTCAAAAATCACAGTAATAGTGCCGTCGTATTCAGTGCGGGTTACGCGTCGTCCCGAGTGCTCGCATGTCACGAGCCGACCCTGACGGTCCCGCGTATTGCCGTTGGCATAGGCTGACGGCCTGCGAAATATGCTTACCGCACCAGTCTCCTCTTCCCATTTGAGGATACGGTTGTTTGGAATGTCGCTCCAGAGCAGGTAGCGGCCATCACCAAACCACACCGGCCCTTCGCACCATCGACAATCGGAGGCAAGACGCTCCACAGACGCATTGAAGATCCGATATTTCGCAAAGTCTGCTTCGATAAGCTCGATGGCGGGATCGGGATAGCGTTCGCTTCGTTCCCACCGGGCGCGGAAATCGTCAGGTCCGCTCGGAATTGATGCTTTTTGCGAATCCATGCTTCCCTCCCCGCACAGGGCCCCGGCCTGTAGTCGTTTCAACGCAATGTCAGCCAGTTCGCAGCCACAAGGCGAACCCGGAAATCTTAGCGAAGCGGGCGCGGCGAGCAACTATCGCACTCCGCTCAAAGCCCAATTTCGGTTTCCGGAGCACTTTCGGCGTCGATCGCGGCCCCAATAACCGCCGCCTCGCGGCCGGCCTCAAGCCGTCGGCCCCCTTTTGAGCTGGTGGGCGGTGACGGACTCGAACCGCCGACATCCTGCGTGTAAAGCAGGCGCTCTACCAGCTGAGCTAACCGCCCTCTCCGACCCATAGCGCCCATTGCTGCATCGTGGCAAGTGGCGAACTCCCGGCCTTGGCGGTCGGTGGACTGTAACACTCGTCCCAATCGATCCGCGAGGGCTCGCGGCAAGTCGCCATGGTATCCGGGTTTTTGGGACTGAGCTGGTCGGCGCGATCGCACAAAAGGCGGCGCCATTCACGGGCGCCGCCTCCTTTCAGGAATTGAGCTCGAGCCTCCGCGTCCACCGACGCTCGGGGTCTCACTCCCACAAGCCATCCACTCAGTGGGCCGTCAACCCCGGAACCTCGTCATCCGAACCCTCCGACGGCTTGGGGCGGGACTCGTCCTTAGCACGCGTCTCATCCCAAACAATCGGCTCGGGTCTTAGCGTCAAGGCGTGGCTCAACACTTCGTCCATAAGCGACACAGGTACGATTTCGAGCGCATTCTTGACGGCATCAGGAATTTCGACGAGGTCCTTGGCATTCTCCTCAGGTATCAGCACCGTCTTAATTCCACCGCGCAACGCGGCCAGCAACTTTTCCTTGAGCCCTCCGATCGGCAATACCCTTCCCCGCAAGGTGATTTCGCCCGTCATGGCCACGTCTCGGCGCGCCGGAATGCCGGACATCACGGATACAATCGCCGTCACCATCGCCACACCCGCCGACGGACCGTCCTTGGGTGTCGCACCTTCAGGCACGTGCACATGGATGTCGCGCCGGTCAAATAGTGGCGGCTCGATGCCAAAGTCGACCGCCCGGGATCGCACGTAAGACGCCGCGGCAGAGATTGACTCTTTCATAACGTCGCGCAAGTTACCGGTCACGGTCATTTTGCCTTTGCCGGGCATCATGACTCCTTCGATGGTGAGCAATTCGCCACCCACCTCGGTCCAAGCAAGGCCGGTAACGACACCCACCTGGTCATTCTGCTCGACCTCACCATAGCGAAACTTCGGCACGCCAAGGTAGTCGGAGAGATTGGCATTCGTGACCTTCACCGATTTCTTTTTGGAGGTCATGAGCTCCTTGACCGCTTTGCGGATCAACGTCGAGAGCTCTCGGTCGAGGTTGCGCACGCCGGCCTCTCGCGTGTAGCGACGAATCATCGTGAGCAACGCGTCCTCATCAACCGCCCATTCCCTGGTGATAACACCATGTTTTGTGAGGGCATTTGGGATCAGGTGCTTGCGCGCGATCTCAACCTTCTCATCCTCCGTGTAACCGGCGATGCGAATGATCTCCATGCGATCCATCAAGGGCGGCGGAATGTTGAGCGTATTCGCCGTGGTGACAAACATCACGTTCGAGAGATCGTAATCAACCTCGAGATAGTGATCGTTGAAAGTATGGTTCTGCTCGGGATCGAGCACTTCGAGCAGTGCCGAAGACGGGTCTCCCCTGAAATCGGCGCCCATCTTATCGACTTCGTCCAGCAGGAATAACGGATTGGTCGACTTCGCCTTACGCATGGACTGGATGATCTTACCCGGCATAGAGCCGATATACGTGCGCCGGTGCCCGCGGATCTCGGCTTCGTCACGAACGCCGCCGAGCGACACGCGAACGAAATCGCGCCCTGTGGCTCGGGCAATCGACTTGCCGAGGGAGGTTTTTCCCACACCGGGTGGCCCGACCAGGCACAGAATTGGCCCTGTCAACTTGTTGGCCCGTTGCTGGACTGCAAGATACTCGACGATGCGCTCTTTGACCTTGTCGAGGCCAAAATGATCGGCATCGAGGATCTCCTGCGCGTGGTTGAGATCTTTCTTGATTTTAGATTTCTTGCCCCAGGGGATGGACAAAAGCCAATCAAGATAGTTGCGCACCACGGTTGCTTCCGCTGACATCGGCGACATTTGACGCAGCTTCTTGAGCTCGTGCTGAGCCTTCTCACGCGCCTCCTTCGACAGCTTGGTCTTCTTTATCTTATCTTCAATCTCAGCGAGCTCGTCGCGACCTTCTTCGTCGCCGAGCTCCTTCTGGATCGCCTTCATCTGCTCGTTGAGGTAGTACTCGCGCTGCGTCTTCTCCATCTGCCGCTTGACGCGCGTGCGTATGCGTTTCTCGACCTGGAGCACGGAGATC
>DASPOR010000038.1 GCA_035625915.1 Alphaproteobacteria bacterium
GCCCTACGGCAAGTTCGTCCACGGCGTCTTTCGCTTTGCTGCCCTCGTCCGGTATGCGAAGGAGCGCGCTTCGATTTCCGCCGGCCAAGGGCTCGATGACGCGTGACGCGCCGTCGTCCATCGGCGCCGAACGTAATTGATCTCGTCGATTTTTTGTGCGACGTAGCCGCGGATAGGAATTAGCGACCACTTCAAGGCGGCGAAGATGAGCGAAACCCACAGCGGCCTGACCCGCACCACCCTGGCCGTGCTTGTCATCGGCGTCCTGATCGTTGCTTCGCTCTGGATCCTGTGGCCGTTCCTGCCGGCGGCGATCTGGGCAACCATGATCGCCGTCGCGACCTGGCCGCTCATGCTCAAGGTTCAATCGAACTTGTGGAATGCGCGGTGGCTCGCGGTGATCGTCATGACCTTGGCGCTCATCCTGGTCTTTGTCGCACCATTGGCACTCGCCTCGATTGCGATTGCGGAAAACGAGGACAGGGTCGTCGGATGGGTGCAGTCGCTTTCGACCACCTCTTTGCCCCCACCCCCACCTTGGCTGGAAGGCTTGCCGCTTGTCGGCCCGACGGTACGCGACTTCTGGAATGACGTGGCCGCCGCGGGCTTCGCGGGAGTGTCGGCCAAGGCAGCACCATACGCGGGTACGGTGACCCGCTGGTTTGTGTCTCAAGCCGGCAGCCTTGGGCTTCTGTTCATCGAATTTCTGCTGACTGTCATCTTTGCGACGATCATGTATGCAAAGGGCGAGCATGCGGCACTGATCGTCCAGCGTTTCGGCTACCGGCTCGCGGGAGAGCGTGGCGAGATGTCGGTCCGGCTGGCGGGGCTTGCGATCCGCGGGGTAGCACTTGGCGTCGTGGTAACCGCCGTCACGCAAGCGGTAATCGGCGGCGTTGGATTAGCGATCACCGGCATCCCCTTCGCTTCCGTGCTCACGGCCGTGATGTTCATCCTGTGCGTGGCGCAAATCGGCCCTGGGCCGGTGCTTATCCCAGCGGTGATTTGGATATACTGGACCGGCCATTCCGGGTGGGGAACGCTCCTTCTCATCTGGACCATCGGCGTCATGGCCATCGACAACACGCTCCGACCCGTTTTGATCAAACGGAGCGTGGATTTGCCGCTTCTCCTGATATTCATCGGCGTGATCGGCGGTCTCATCGCCTTCGGACTCGTCGGCATATTCGTTGGCCCGGTCGTGCTCGCTGTCGCCTACACCTTGCTCATCGCATGGGTAGGCAGCGATCGCCCAGCACCACCCGCGCCACCCCGTGCCGCGGCGCAATCGGGCGAGTGAAGAAAACCATTGGATCGGCCGTCGATGTCGACATTATGTCTTCGAGCGGACAAGAGGGCGTGAGGGGTGTTATGGACTTCAATCCGGCAGAGATCGCCTATGTGCCGACGACGGGCGTGCGGCGGGTGCACGAAACGCCGCTTGTCGCCGCGAACGATGAGAGCCTCGATGGCTATGGCCGCCTGGTCGACGAGCCGAAGGGCTTTCCGATCGAGATCGTGCGTTGGCCGGCGCAAGGCTGGCGGCCGATCGACGCAAATTCGGGCGATCAGGGTGGGGTAACCGAAGGGTTGTTCGAGTTTTGGTGGAAAGGCGAAACGCTTTATGCCCGAAACAACGCCGTGGGCGACAGCTATCTCTTCGGGTGGAGCCACTGGCCCGAAGAGGCCGCAAAGGTAGGTACTGGCAGAGCGCGCGAGCGCGCACTCATCTGGCGGGCCAACTATCATCCCGACGGCGGCCAACTGTTCTATCCCTTGCACGGCCAGAGCTTCATCGTGCCGCTCGCATTGCCGGGCGACGACATAACGCCGGAGCGGTTTGTGACGTTCTGGTGCGATGGAAGCCGCGGGCTCTACATTCATCCCAACATCTGGCACGGTGCGGTCGTGCCGCACGACGACCATGCCGAATTCCTGGATCGCCAGGGCCGGGTTCATGCCCGCGTCTCGGTCGATTTTGCCAAGGAGTTCGGCTGTTACCTCGCCGCCCCCTTGCGACGACCGAATCCCTGAACGGGCGCCACATTAGCGCGAGCGAAGGTGAAATATCCCGGCGTTTGTCGCAAGATGGGGTTGGACGCATCGAACTCATGCTTTGAGACCGACGGAGGGGGCGGCTCCGCCGCAAACGGCCAATAAACCCCGACCGGATGGCCGCGGCAGCGGGGCGACGATACTTGCGGCACACCCTCTTCGACGTCTGACGACCGAGACCACCGGCTCAACCCAGTAATCGACGGAGAATCAGCATGGCCAAAATCGAAGCATCCCTCGAGAAGATGGGATTGATCTTGCCCGAACCCCTCAAGGTCCCTGCGGGCGTTACCGTCCTTTTCAAGCAGGTCCTGGTGCGCGGCAACCACGCCTACATCGCCGGCCACGCGCCTCAGAACCCCGATGGAACGATTGCCCGGCCGCTCGGCAAGGTCGGCCAGGAGCTTACTGTCGAGCAAGGTCAGCATGCGGCCAAACTGGTCGCCGTCTCCATGCTGGCCGACCTCAAACGCGCCCTCGGCGACCTCGACCGGGTCGCGTCATGGCTCAAGGTGTTCGGCATGGTCAATGTCGCACCAGGCTTCAATCAGACGACAGCGGTGATCAATGGCTTCAGCGAGTTGATCCTGACGCTCTATGGACCCGAGCGTGGCGCACACACGCGCTCAGCCGTCGGGATGGCCGCACTCCCGCTCGACATCCCGGTCGAGGTCGAGGCCGAGGTCGAAATATCGACCTGAACGCCGCGGCGCATTGCGCAAGCGTTCATATTTCGTCGGCTTCGACGACAGGCAGCGACGATCCATTGGGTATTCGGGAGAGAGGGATGGCTATGCGACGCACGATGGCGTAGCCGTCTCGACCGATGCCGGTGAAGTTGAACTTTTCGCCCACACCGATTGGTTCATAACGCTCGAACCGGCCGACATCCCGATAGGCGCGCGTTCCCCGCAATCGCAGCTTCAAGTGGAATGCCTGCACCTTCTTCTGTTCAACCATTGGCGCCCCCACCGAACTTTGCGATATGGCGGTTTTTTGGGGCACTTCGCTATATCGACCCAAGCCGGGCCGGGAAATGCCACTTGAATTGAAATCAGCGCCGTCATCGCGTCACCGAGCCGTCTCTGCCGTCCCATGTCTTTCCACGTGTTTCCGAATGCACGTCCGCCGGTGAATGCTTTTCGCTCTGTGAAGCACAGCACACCGCGAAAACGGTTTCAGTGATTCCAATCACACGGGCTGCCAGGGATTTCGATCGTCGATCCTCTCGAACTTCAGCTTGGACCGCGCTAACGTGCTCCACGATCGCGCATTGAATCATTTGAACGACCCGGCTCCGCGGAGGCAGAAATGGGCGCCACATACGCAAGGTTTCCAGAGGGCGAGCATCGCGAGCGCTTGGCGCGCGCGCGCAACGCCTTGATCGAGAACGGGATCGACTGCTGCGTCAGCGTAGCGCCCGAGCACCTCTATTATTTTGGCGGCTACGATTCCTGGGTCAGCGTGAATAGCCCACAAGCGCTCATATTCATGGCGGACCGCGCCGAGCCCACACTGGTCGTGCGCGATGTGGACGTGGCACTGCCGCTCGAGACCTCTTGGGTGTCGGACGTTCGCAGCTACCATCTCTTTAGTGACGATGTCGCGGCGTTGATGGCGTCCGTGGCGCGGGAAAAAGGCTTTCGCGCCGGCAGGGTCGCGATTGAAACACAGTCGTACGCCCTGCCCTATTCCCTCGGCCAGGCGATTGCGAAGGCGTTCGAACCCGCGTCAATCGTGGATGCCACCGAAATCCTTGGCGACCTGCGATTGGTCAAATCGCCGCAGGAAATGCAGTATCTGCGTCGTGCGGCGCAATACGCGCAAGTTGGCCTCGATGCGGCGCGCAAGGTCCTCAAACCGGGGATTACCGAGCTGGCTCTTGCCGCCGCGGTCGAGGGTGCAATGCGAACCGCAGGAAGTGACTACTGGTCGATACCGACCGAATTGGCGAGTGGCTCGCGCACGGCCGGCGGGCACGCAACCGCGAGGAGCCGGGTGATCCAGTCGGGCGATTTGGTGCATCTCGAGTTTGCCGGCGTGGAAGGTCGTTATCATGCAACGGCCGTGCATACCCTCGCGGCGGGCGAGCCAAGCAAACGGGCCCGCGAGGTGTACGACCATGCCCGCGCTTCGCTCGCCGCCGGTATTGCGGCAATTCGCCCCGGCGTTCAAGTAGCGGATGTCGAGGAAGCGTCCCTCGAGCCGCTGCGGCGTGTCGGGCTCGAGGGGGCTGCGATCATGCGCTTCGGCTATGGCATCGGCGTTGCGTATCCGCCGATCTGGCTCGAACCATTGCAGATCAGCCGCGGATTCACGCGAGCGCTTGAGCCGGGCATGGTCTTCGTCCTTCATGCCTACATTCAACTGCTCAAGGAAGGGCTGGGCATCATTCAAGGCGGCACCTACGCCTTGACGCAATCCGGTGTCGAAATGCTTGTCGGGGGTGGCGACGTTGCCCTCGAGGTCGTCTGATCATGCCGATTGAAATCGATGCCGTGAGTTCGGACGAGACCCTGCCATCGAGCGTCAAGGTGGCGGTCATCGGCGGCGGCATTATCGGCGCAAGTACTGCCTACTTCCTTGCCGAGCAAGGCATTCCCGTTCTGCTGTCAGAAAAGGGCGACATCGCGGGCGAACAATCCGGCCGAAATTGGGGCTGGTGTCGCACGATGGGCAGAGACCCGCGCGAATTGCCCCTTGCGATCGAAAGCCTCGAGCTATGGCGTCACATCAGCGAGCGGATCGGGGCCGACACGGGCTTTCGCCAAATCGGCACCCTTTACATCTGCCCCGACGAAGCAACCCTCGCAAAACGCGAAGCCTGGTTGCCTCATGCGCGCCAACATGGGCTCGATTCGCGTCTTCTCAGGGGTGCCGAGGTCAACGGTATCCTCGAGGGTTCGGCGCAAAAATGGCTCGGCGCCCTCTACACGCCAAGCGACGGCGTTGCGGAGCCAAGCATGGCTGCACCCGCCATCGCCAACGCTGCCCGTCGGCTTGGGGCATCGATCATGACGGGTTGCGCCGTGCGGGGAATCGAGACGAGTGGCGGGCGCCTGTCGGCGGTCGTAACGGAGAGAGGCAGGGTTCTTTGCGAGGCCGCGGTATGCGCAGGGGGCGCTTGGACCGGTTTATTTTGCCGTAGTCTGGGTTTGAGGTTGCCGCAGCTCGGTGTGCTGGCGACGGTGATGCGCACGAGGCCGTTGAATGGCGGCCCATCGACGGCGGCGTGGGGGCCGGGCCTTGCGCTGCGAAGACGCCTCGATGGCGGATATACCGTGTCCCACGGCGGCGTCGTCGCGGACATCGTTCCGGACAGCTTTCGGTATTTCAGCCAATTCCTTCCCGTGTTCATGTCGGAGCGAAAAGGTGTCGCCCTTCGATGGGGAAAGACTTTCTTCGAGCAATGGCGTTTGACTCGACCTTGGCGCCTCGACCAGAGATCGCCCTTCGAAAGAATACGCACCCTCGACCCCGCACCCGAACCGCGGGATCTCTCGAATGCGCGCGCCAACTTGGAAGGTGCCTTTCCCGCCTTTAGCGGCGTGCCGACCGCCGCGAGCTGGGCCGGCCTCATTGACGTAACACCGGATATCCTGCCGGTCATTTCAGCGGTCGATGACATTCCGGGTTTCTATATCTCGACCGGATACTCCGGTCATGGATTCGGAATCGGCCTGGGGGCCGGTCGCCTGACAGCAGACCTCGTGACCGGCAAGGCCCCGATCGTCAATCCCGAGCCATTTCGATTTTCGCGCTTTTCGGATGGAACCGAGGTCAGGGCGCTCGCCGGCCTATGATCGGAATTGCGCCGCACGCCGCGTGGACTATTCACCACCAGATCATGGGCGACGTCGTCAGAAGCTCCGTCCCCGTCGGCGTGACGATGACGTTTTGCTCGAGCCCCACGCTCCCGACACCCTTTCGGGCCATGAATATTTCGATGCCCATCACCATGCCTTCCTCGAAGACGTCCTTCGGGTTGCCCATCACGGTTGAAATGTAGGGATGCTCGAAGAACAGCCCCAAGCCGTGACCGTAAAGCGGGAACTTCTCGGCCGCCTGGTCTTTTTCAGCCCCCGCTTCGGCCATCATGCGGTCGCCGGATTGCGCCACCTCCATGAGTGGCTTTCCGGGCCGGATGGCCGCAATCAGCTTTTCAATGATGCCAACACCGGTTTCGATCAGCTCCGCTTGCGTATTCGATGGGCGGCGTCCTGCGACGGCGGTACGGCCGGGATCGAGATAATAGCCTTGGAACATCGGGCCGTAGACCCATCCGCGCACAAGATCGCCCGGTTTTGGGGCATGATGCCCGTAACCCGGCAGCGGCTCGCGAACGAAATATTCGATCATGTCCCCGTGTGAGCAGGGGATCATATGGATAGCACCCCCCGCCCGCACCACCTCACGCGCCGCGTCGCCCGCTGCCTCGGCCTCCGATTTGCCGGCAATAAGCCCCTCCATCAAGAGGTTGAGCGCGCGTGTGACAATGCGCCCGCCTTCGCGAAAGCAGTCGAGCTCTCGCGTCGTTTTTATCCGGCGAACCGTGCGGACCAGGTCGTCGGCGGCCTGCCACTCGACACCAGGGGTCGCCGCTTCGAGTTGGCGCCAATATTTCATCGGAAGAAAATCCGTTCCGACCAGGGCGACCGGTCCCTTGACGTTTCGACGTTTGAGCGACTGTGCGACGGCGTCGATCGTGTTGCGGCTCCACGCGATCCGATCCGTCGCAATCAGGTCCTTGCGCGGCCAAGCCTCATCCGATTGCAGCTCCGGCGCTTTGCCCTTTTCGAGAATCACGGCCGCGAAGGAGCGCGCGTTCGTGAACGGCGTGTCGAGGCCCTGTCCGGAGCTGTTGCCGTAGTAGTTGACGAGATAGAGCACGTCGCCGCAGCGGCAGTAGTTTCCCCCCGAGCGGCCCCACACGACGGCAGTATCGAAGCCGCGACGCTCCATTTCCGCATGCACAAGGCGCCAACGATGCTCGTATTCGTCAATCGGGAAATAACGTGCGGCCATGTCAGCCTCCCTCGCCTTCGGCGATAATGCCTCCTATCGCCTCTTCGAACCAAGGCCATTGACGGGTCACGTCCATGTTTTCGACAAGAAAGACCGTCTGCCGGAGTACTGGCGAATCTTTGAGAACGCGCGCTCGACGGATGCGCTCGAAGTGACGCGCATGGCGCCGGGGCAAATAGCCTGTCCCGCCCCATCGGGAGAGATAGTCGATCGCCCAACGCGACGAGGCGAGCGTGACGGCGGCGGGTGCGGTGCGCGCGAAGGCGACCGCGTGATCGCGCCTGAACTGTTCGCCGTAATCCACGAAGACGTAGGCGGTCTCGGATCCGACAGACTTGGGCCGGTCGAACTCGACCTGAACGAACTCGTCGACCATGATCTCACGAACGGCGAATTTTCCTCGCGCGTGCGGGCTGTAGCATAAGGCGAGATCGATGAGCCCGCTATCCAGCCAGCGGTCGATGTTATGCTGATCGCCCGGCCACACGGCAACCGCGACGTCGGGCCGCACTTTGTGCATGTGGTCCATGAATCGGTCGCAAAGCCTTTCCCAGAGATCGAAATAGCAACCGACGTTGCACACGCTTGTGAAGCCCCGGGGCAGCCCGACCTCGTATTTGGCCTGACGCCAAAGCTGCGTGACGACTTCGGCGTAACGGACGAACTTGAAGCCCGCCGACGTCAATTCCGTGCCGGACTTGTGTCGATGCAGCAACTTCTGCCCGAGCTTTGTCTCAAGGCTGTCCATGCGGGAGGTCACGGTCGACTGGGTGACATTGAGGCGCTCGGCCGCGCGCACGAGGCTCTTCAGCTCCGCCACGGCCAGGAAGGTCGTCAATTCCGCGAGGTTCATAACGGAAATTCGAAAAAATCGAATAAAATGTCAATAATAATTCGCTTTCTAAAACACGCTCGTAGAATGCATAGTTGTGGCGCCGATCGAGCGATCGGCCGGAGCGACCATGGAATTCAATAACTTTCTCTCTGCCTATTATCCCGACGTGAATTATGGCGGCGACCGGCTTTATGCCGACATGATCGCGCAGGCAAAGCTCGTCGACAGGCTCGGCTATCGCGGCGTGACCATCCCCGAGCATCACCTGATCAATATCTTGCTCGTTCCCGACCCGCTGCAGATGGCGGTCAAGGTCGCGTCGGTGACCAAAAGGATCGAAATCATAACGTCGGTCTGCGTGCTGCCGCTGCACGACATGCGCACGTTCGCGGGATCCAGCATTCAAGCCGATATTCTGTGCGAGGGCAGGCTCATTCTCGGCGTCGGCCGAGGCGCCTTCGCCTACGAGATGGCGCGGCTGAATAGCCCAATCGAGACCTCACGCGAAAAGTTCGACGAGTCCCTGGACGTTCTGATGGCGCTCTTCACGCGCGAGGAGGTCTCCTGGAACGGCAAGTACTATAAATTCGAGCCGCTCACGGTGATGCCGAGACCCGTCGCTAAGGCGATGCCGGACATCATGTTGGCGGCCCTGATACCCGAGGCGATTTATGCGTCCGTGAAACGGGGTTTCCATATCCAGACAACCCCACTCAACGCCACGTTCGAGAAGATGAAGGAGCAGGTCGACGCGTTCCACCGCGGAAAGTCCGAGCTCGGCGAGGCCGGCGATCACTTGAGGCTTGCGCTCTCGCGCGTCTGCATCGCGGCGCGCGATGACGTGCATGCGCGCTCGCTCCTGGAACGGGCACATTCCTACTACTGCCGCTTCGACAATGTGTTCACCGGGCCGGGCATCGTCAAAAATGGGCAGATCGCCGAGCTCCCCGGTACGCGCACCATCGAGCAACTCAACGAAAACTTGTTGATCTGCAGACCCTCGGAGATGGTGGATCGCCTTGGCGCCTACGCCGACCTTGGCATCGACGATCTCATCATGAACGTCAATGTCGGCCTTTCGCGTGAGGAATCGCTCGAAGCCATCGAACGCTTCGCGAGCGATGTGATGCCGTACTTTGCGACCAGACCTCAGCTTGTGGCGCGTCAGGCGATGAAAGCTTGAGCCGATGGGGCTGCGATATCGATGATCGACGGGCGTGGGTGCGGGGGGCCGCCTGTCGGTTGCGGACAACGTGCCCTGGGCATCGTCGGGTGGACTGCAGTCGGTCGTTCGCAGCACGTTTCGTCAGCGATCCGCATGAGGTTCCATGAGCGAGCCGATCCGTTCCGCGTTTTCGGTCGAAGGCGAAGGCCCGCCGCTTTTCCTCATCCATGGCATCGGCGCATCGCGACACTCCTGGGACGGGTTGGTCGCGTTGCTCAACCGATCGTACCGCTGCATCGCCTACGACCTTAGAGGACACGGCAAGTCGCCAACGCCCCCGCCACCTTATTCCCTCGACGATCTGGTGGACGATCTCGAATGTCTGCGGCGAGAGCTTGGTATCGCCAAGGCGCATTTCATGGGGCATTCTCTCGGCGGGATGATCGCCCCGGCCTACGCACGGCGCTGGCCAGAGCGTGTACTGTCCCTGGGGTTGCTGAGTACCGCAGCCGGGCGAACCGCCGACGATGCCGCGAAGGTCAAGGGCGTGGTCAGAGCCATGCGCGAGCGCGGCATAGCGCCCGTGCTCGAGACCTTGAAGGAGCGTTGGTTCACGCCTGAATTCGCTGCAGAGCGGCCCGATGTGATCACGCGACGAATGCAGCAAGTGGTCGACACCAACCCCGATGTTTTCCTCAGCGTGTTCGACATTTATGCCGAGACCGAGATGGCGCCCTGGCTCCGGGAGGTCGAAGCGCCGTCGCTGGTCCTCACCGGGGAATTCGACGGCGGCTGCCCGCCGCGCCTCAATGAGTCGATTGCCGGACAGCTCCGTCGTTCCGAGCTGGTCATCCTGCCGGGACTGCGGCACGCGATCCTGCTCGAAGCGCCGGAACGAGTCGCCGCGCCCGTTCTGGCCTTCCTGTCCCGCAATCGCTGACGGCGCCTATGCCGTTGCGGATAATCCCTGAACGGCGATCGGTCTCAGTGCAATCGCTCGACGAATTCCGGATCGTCCCATACGGCAAGCCTGGTCAGTGCTTCCTTGAATACCCTCACCTCCTCCATTCCAATCCATCGATTAGCGGCGGCTTTGAGCCTGTGTCGGAGTTGACTCTTCAGGACGTCCTTTGTCTTGCGGAACGTACGATGCTGCTTTCCGTGGTCCTCGAGGTCAGAGACGAATTGGTCGATGCGCGCGCCGGTCGCCATGAGGCGGTCGTCGAGCGGCGTTTCGCATTGTGCAATCTGCACAATGTCCTCGAACACATTGAGAGGCATGATTTGCGGGGGCGTGTCGATCATGAAGGCCTGTCTTCAGTGCGCGCGTCGACATCCAGCACGACGAGCGAATTTGCGGACCCGCATAGGGATATACGTCCCGGCCTTTTCGAAACATGGACGCCACATTAAAAATTGTTGTGGAACGGACGAAGGACGTTGTGGCTGCCCCCGATCGCAAGCCAGCCTCGACGAGAACGGATGCCGTTTCCCGGAGTAGCCCAATGACGGGAGCGTGCGATTAGTCGCGCGCAGGAGATCGATTTCTTTGTTCTCGGGTCGCCCCCTTAATGTCGGGGCGAATGCGCGAAAATACCTCGTCTCTACAGGGTCGCTTTGCACTCAAGTTCCCGCGATCGAGGCCATTTACCGGTTCTTAATCCTTTGGTGAAAAGCTCGAAAGGATTGTTAACGGCGTGCAAACCAGAATTTGCGGTACAGGGGGTTTCTTAACAGGAGGAAGTCGTGCGAACAGCTGCACCTTCCACACGCGACGATGACCGCGAGACATCGGACCCCTACGCACTCTCGGCGATCTTCGTCAGTGTGCTAATTGTCCTTTTCGTGGCCCAGCCACCGATGCAATCTCCAAGCGGGCCCGCTCTGTCAAAGAACCCGGCCCTCTCGTGCCTCTCACCCGCGTCGCACCCAGGCGAATCGGCGAAATTGCGGCCGTGCTGACGGGGAGCGATTAGACCGCACGGCCTACGGCCATTCAGTCGAACGCCGCCGAGGCGAATGCCATAAATGTCGCTTTCCGGAATCCGATCCACGCGGTACGGTACGCTTCGCCTCAGGCAAGGCAATGCAACCGGGCGCTCGAAAAGGAGGCCCCGTGCTCAGGGATATATTCCGCTATTCTCTTGTCGGGATATCCGCACTCATCGTATCGGAGGATACGTCCGCGGTATCGCCCAATTTTTGTCCGCAAGGAAGTGCGACGAACATCATAGTCTCTCAGTATGCTTGCCCCCCAGGGACGTGCAGGTGCCAGAATGGGGGCTGCTCGAGCAAATGCTGCCCGTAACATGGCGATGCTCCGCAATATCTGGAAGTGGGTTGGGGACAACGGCGATCGGATAAAGCTGGTTTCGGGGATCTTTGTCGCCGCCTATGTCCTCTACGAATATTTGTCGGCGCAACACGCAACCAAAATCACGCGAGCGCTTGAATACATAACGGCGG